>JANRAA010000297.1:0-3464 GCA_030728235.1 Flavobacteriales bacterium | reverse complement strand
CATCAAAAGATGTCTTCTCTTCAGCAGCAGCGCCACCACCAGCAGCAGGTCCAGCAACAGCTACAGCAGCAGCAGCAGGCTCGATACCGTATTCGTCTTTCAAAATTGTAGCGAGTTCATTAACCTCTTTTACCGTTAGGTTAACAAGGTTCTCAGCCATAGCTTTCAAATCAGCCATTGTATTGTGATTTATAAATTGTTCAACAAAAAATTAATACGTCAGGATTAACGCTCCGACAGCGTCTTAACAACACCGGCAATTGTATTACCACCAGATTTAAGCGCAGAGATAACATTCTTCGCAGGAGATTGAAGAATACCAATGATGTCTCCAAGCAATTCTTCTTTTGATTTCAGGTTAACGAGTGCTTCTAGTTGGTCGTCGCCGACATAGCAAGATTCTTCGATGTAGGCTCCTTTCAGGAGAGGTTTCGGATGCTTGGTACGAAACTCCTTAATCAAACGAGCAGGTGTATTACCTACATTCGAAAGCATTAAAGCAGTTTGACCTGCAAGAGCTCCATTGATTAAAAGCGAGAAGTCTTTACCTTCAGTGCGTTCCATAGCGATACGCAACAAAGTATTTTTAACAACGCGCAATTGAATGTCGTTCTTGAAGCACTCCCTTCTCAGCTGGCTAGTGGCCGCTGAATCAAGCGCTGATGCATCAGTAAGATAAACCACTGGTGCCTCTGCGAGCAATGATTGCAGCTCATCGATAACCTGGTTTTTTTCTTCACGTGTCATGTGTCAAAGAATTAGACCAATTACTTAAGCCGTAACTGATTTGGGTTCAACCTTAACTCCAGGGCTCATTGTAGCACTCAAATTGATGCTCTTAATGTATGCCCCTTTTGCAGCCGCTGGCTTCAATCTCAGCAAAGTCTGAATAAGCTCTTGAGCATTTTCAGTTAATTTGCTTGCATCGAAAGATGTCTTTCCGACTGACGCATGCACGATACCGTACTTGTCAACCTTGAAATCAATCTTACCAGCTTTCACTTCCAGCACAGCCTTTCCAACCTCCATAGTAACGGTACCCGATTTCGGGTTTGGCATGAGTCCACGTGGTCCGAGAATTCGTCCCAAGGCACCCACTTTACCCATTACACTGGGGGTGGTAATAATTACATCCACGTCGGTCCATCCGGCCTTGATTTTAGCTAGATAATCATCTAAACCTACAAAATCAGCACCTGCTGCTTTCGCTTCTTCTTCCTTGTCAGGAGTACAAAGCACAAGCACACGGACATCCTTACCGGTTCCGTGAGGTAACGAGACAGTTCCACGAACCATCTGATTTGATTTTCTAGGATCAACACCAAGGCGAACAGCAATATCCACAGAGGCATCGAACTTTGTAGTCGATATCTCTCTTACGATAGAAGCAGCTTCACCAATAGCGTATGACTTTTGTTGATCATACTTACCGATGACAGCTTTTCTGTTTTTAGTTACTCTTCCCATTGTTTTGCTTTTTGATCTCTAACTAAAAAGGGCGTTCACCTTCGATCGTAATACCCATACTTCTTGCAGTTCCAGCAATCATGCTCATCGCAGATTCCATGGTAAAGCAATTCAAATCGGGCATTTTTTCTTCTGCGATTGTACGTACTTGATCCCAGCTCACTGCAGCAACTTTTTTACGGTTAGGCTCAGACGATCCGCCTTTGAGCTTAGCCGCGTCCATAAGTTGAACAGCAGCAGGAGGTGTTTTGATAACGAAGTCGAAAGACTTGTCACCATATACCGTGATCACTACTGGTAAAACCTTCCCTGGTCTATCTTGGGTTCTAGCATTAAATTGCTTACAGAACTCCATGATGTTCACACCTTTCGAACCCAAAGCAGGTCCAATTGGTGGCGACGGGTTGGCTGCACCACCGCGTACTTGCAGTTTGATCAGAGCAGCTACTTCTTTAGCCATTTTTATTTGTATAAATGATCAGACGCACGTGCACAGAGGGAAGCATTAAATAGGACTTTGTGCAATACGGCTGTGTTAACCAATTAATTCTCTTTTTCAACTTGGAGGTAACCAAGCTCTACCGGAGTCTTACGTCCAAAGATCTTTACCATTACCTTCAACTTCTTCTTCTCTTCGTTGATCTCCTCAATTGTTCCATTGAAACCATTGAAAGGACCATCAATAACTTTGATGGTTTCACCAACGATGAATGGGATGTTCAATTCCTCATCTGTCTCTGCCAACTCATCTACTTTTCCAAGTATGCGGTTAACTTCAGACATGCGAAGTGGAATTGGTTCTCCCTTTATTTCTCCTCCAAGGAAACCAATAACATTTGTGATGTTTTTGATTACGTGAGGAACTTCACCAATGAGGTTTGCTTCAATCAGGACATATCCTGGAAAGTAGCTACGCTCTTTGCTGATTTTTTTTCCATTGCGGATTTGGTAGACCTTCTCCGTAGGGATCAGCACCTGACCAATAAAATCTTGGAGACCTTGAGCTTTTATTTCACTCTCAATGTACTCCTTAACTTTCTTTTCCTTTCCGCTTATCGCGCGGACAACGTACCACTTTTTCTCTATTTCAGACATGGACCTTTTGGGGCTTACTTCTGCCTTAGAGCAGATATTCGTACAGGTAACCAATAACACCCTTCCAAAGGGATGTAGCAGAATTAACACCGAGCACATAGTCCATTACGAACACAACTCCTGCGATGATCAAAGACGCTATAAATACTAAAACTGCAGCTTCCTGAAGTTCTTTCCATGAGGGCCAAGTTACCTTATGTAAAAGCTCTTGATAAGACTCCTCAAAATATGTTTTTATACCTGCCATGGCTTTTATTTTTGCACGGGCGGCAGGACTCGAACCTGCAACCAATGGTTTTGGAGACCACTACTCTGCCAATTGAGCTACGCCCGTGGATATGGCGAAAGAAGGTGACAAAAAGTCACCTTCTCCGCACAATTTGTATATAATCGATATTACTCGATGATCTCAGTAACCTGACCCGCACCTACTGTACGTCCGCCTTCACGGATCGCAAAACGAAGTCCTTTGTCCATCGCAACTGGTACGATCAAATGTACTTCTACAGATACGTTGTCACCTGGCATAACCATTTCACGTCCAGCTTCAAGCATGATTTCGCCTGTTACGTCAGTCGTACGCATGTAGAACTGTGGACGGTATTTGTTATGGAATGGAGTGTGACGTCCACCTTCTTCTTTCTTCAAGATGTAAACCTCAGCCTTGAACTTCGTGTGAGGCTTGATTGATCCTGGAGCAGCGATAACCATTCCACGACGGATATCCGCTTTGTCAATACCACGTAGTAGTAGACCAACGTTATCTCCAGCTTCACCACGGTCAAGAATCTTACGGAACATCTCAACACCTGTTACAGTAGTCTTAAGCTTCTCTTCTTGCATACCAAGAATGTCAACTTCGTTACCTGTGTTGATTACACCTGTCTCGATACGTCCTGTTG
>JANRAA010000296.1:810-13962 GCA_030728235.1 Flavobacteriales bacterium | reverse complement strand
CAGATCAACCTTATGGAACCGATTACAATCATAAATAACCCCAGTGAAGCCGGAGCAGGCACACGGGGCGCAAGTTTGGGATTTGCAGCCATGCAAGTTGCTGGATGGAAAAAGGGAAGCGACCTATTGAATCGCTATCCGCTTATTAACATCGCCGACAACAATTATGAGTTGTATGAGCCAGATCGCAACCCATTCGGACATCGCATAGCGGCGATATGTGAAGTGTTTGCGCGAACTGCTGAAACCTTGGCGGACCTCTTTAATCAGAAACGCTTTCCGATTGTTATAGGTGGCGACCATTCTGTTGCTGCTGGAACCGTTTCGGGGATTAAAAAAGCATATCCAGACAAACGCATTGGCGTGATTTGGATAGATGCTCATGCCGACATCCACACTCCATACACCACTCCTTCTGGCAACCTGCATGGTATGCCGTTGGGTATTTTGTTGGGCATCGATAACGCACATCATCGCAGAAACACGCCCGTGCAGGAGACGATTGATGAATGGAATAAGATTAAAAACATCTGGGGCATTCAACCGAAAGTTTTACCTGAAGATGTCTTGTTCTTCGGCGTGCGCGACACTGAGATGCAAGAAGATGCTGCCATAACCGAAATGGAAATCCGCAACTACTCGGTAGATGAAGTCCGCTCACGCGGGATTGGCGAAGTGATCAGCGATGCTGAAAAGCGTCTTTCAAATTGCGACCTTGTCTACATCTCTTTCGATGTCGACAGCATGGATCCAGAAGATGTATCGAATGGCACAGGTACACCAGTAGCCCACGGCTTTTCTCCGCGTGAAGCGCAATTGTTGATGGAAACAATGATCGACCGTTTGCCCGTTTGTTGTGTGGAGTTTGTGGAGATCAACCCAACGCTTGACGACAAAGGAAACAAGATGGCTGAAACGGCTTTTGACCTTTTGGAACAGGTGGTGGGAAAGGTTGAAAAAACCTATTTCGGCAAATGAGACAATCGGCCTCCCTCCTTTTCATGGTGCGTCCGAAAGTGTTTCGTGCGAATGAAGAAACAGCGTCAGACAACAAATTCCAAACGGAGAACGAGCACGCGGTAGATTTAACAGACGAGGCTCTAGCGGAATTCGACGGCTTCGTGCATGTAATGGAAGAAAAAGGTATCAAGGTATATGTCGGACATATCACCGATGACCTCGATACACCTGATGCACTTTTCCCGAATAACTGGATTAGTTTTCATGAGAACGGAGTCATTGCTCTTTATCCGATGAAAGCCGAAAACCGCAGGTTAGAGAAACGTGAATACCTGATTGAAGAGATTGTTAACCACATGGGTTTAGCTTTGGAGGAGATCATGGATTTCTCTGAATTCGAAGACCATGAAAGCTACCTAGAAGGCACAGGCAGCTTGGTGATTGATCGACAAAATGAAATGGTTTACGCTGCTTTGAGCGAGCGGACAGATGAAAAGGCTGCGCGGATATTCTGCGATGAATTCGCCTTTCAGGGAATCCTTTTCGATACACAACTCGATGGTTCACCGATCTACCATACGAATGTGATGATGACGATAGCTACAGACTTTGTCTTAATCTGCGACGATGTTATCGCAGATGATGAAGAACGAAAGCTGGTAATCGACAGTCTATCGCAGAGCGAGCGTGAAATCATTCATCTTACCATTGATCAGATGCGCAACTTCGCTTGCAATGCATTGGAGGTATACAATGAAGATGGAGAAAAATTTATGGTGATGTCGAAAACAGGTGTCGACTCCCTCACTGCAGAACAGGTTGCGGCCATTCAGAAATATGCTGAAATCGTACCTGTCAATATTCAAACAATAGAACGCCACGGTGGCGGTAGCGCAAGGTGCATGCTATGCGAAGTATTCTTGCCAAAATTATAATGTGATGCAACGAATTGAAGATATTTTAAGAGCTGTTGTAATAACGGCAACGCAAGAGTTATTTGGACAGGCTGCCGCTGGTGAGCAAGTCCAATTTCAGAAGACTAGAAAAGAGTTCGCAGGCGACATCACCATAGTCGTTTTTCCGCTTACCCGACTTTCGAAGCAATCACCTGAGGCCACCGCTGAGGCCATCGGAACCTACATCCTTTCTCATTTCGCTAGCGCGGATGCGTTCAACGTAGTTAAAGGGTTCTTGAACATTGAACTGAAGGCTTCATTCTGGACGTCTTTTTTGAAGGACATGAGCACCCACGACAAATATGGTTTCGGCGACAAAGGTTCTCGCGGTCCGATCATGGTGGAGTATTCATCGCCGAATACCAATAAGCCGTTGCACCTCGGACATCTGCGCAATAACTTCTTGGGGTACAGTGTAGCGCGTATTTTAGAAGCTTACGGACACGATGTAGTTAAAGTGCAGATCATCAACGACCGTGGAATCCATATATGTAAATCTATGCTTGCTTGGCAGCGATTTGGAAATGGTGAAACACCTGCTAGCAGCGGCTTGAAGGGAGATAAACTCGCGGGAAAATACTACGTCGCTTTCGACAAAGCCTACAAAGCTGAAATCGCCGAAGGCATAACGTCTGGCAAATCTGAAGATGAAGCAAAAGCTTCAGCCCCAATCATGCTTGCAGCCCAAGAAATGCTGCTCAAATGGGAACAAAAAGACCCAGACACCATTGCGCTTTGGAAGACAATGAACGGCTGGGTGTATGACGGATTTGATGCTACATACCACGAAATGGGCGTCGACTTCGATAAGCTCTACTACGAGTCAGACACCTATCTGCTCGGAAAAGAAACCGTAGACCTCGGTTTGGAAAAAGGAGTTTTCTACCGTCGTGAAGATGGATCGGTATGGTGCGATTTAACGGGTGATGGTCTCGACGAAAAACTCTTGCTTCGCAAGGATGGAACCGCTGTTTACATGACCCAAGACATTGGTACAGCCATCATGCGTTTTAGGGAATACCCCGGTTTGCTATCGCAGATCTACACTGTTGGAAATGAGCAAGAATACCATTTCAAAGTGCTTTTCCTTATTTTGAAAAAACTAGGAATTCCGGGTGCAGAAAACTGTGTGCACCTCAGCTATGGAATGGTTGAACTTCCTGAAGGGAAAATGAAATCTCGCGAAGGAACCGTTGTTGATGCCGACGACTTGTTGGCAGAAATGGCGGCTACGGCACAAGCCATAGCTGAAGAACAAGGCAAACTCGAAGATGTATCAGCAGATGAAAAAGCCGTTCTCTACAAAACCATCGGTTACGGTGCTTTGAAGTACTTCCTATTGAAAGTAGACCCGCGTAAAACAATGCTGTTCGATCCGAAAGAATCAATCGATTTCATAGGCAATACGGGTCCGTTTATTCAGTTCAACTACGTCCGCACTAGAGCCATTTTGCGCAAAGCGGATGCTGCAGATTTGAAAGTTGATTGGCAAATAGACAACCTTTCAGATGCTGAACGTGCTTTGATCAAGAAGTTGTACGAATTCCCTGATGTGCTTGCCACTGCAGCCCAAACATTGGATCCTTCGCAGATTGCAAACTACGTTTACGACGTGGTTAAAGAGTACAGCTCGTACTACCAAGCATCGCCGATTTTGAAAGAAGAAGATCCGAACATCCGCAGTATGCGCTTATCGCTAACTGAGCAGACTGGAAAAGTTGTGAAAGCAGGAATGGAGCTTTTGGGCGTAGGAATGCCTGAAAGAATGTAATGGTTGATTAAGAAACCCTGAAGAAACGCTCTAATTTCTGATTGTTGGTGAGCATGCGAAAGGTGTACCTTCCGGCCTGCAATCCGTGATTGGAGCGCACTGTATGCTGTCCGCTGCCGAATTCGGTATTGCAGACTTCAACCACGGTGTCGCCATTTACAATCTCGGCTTTTACGTGCATGCTTTCTGGCAAAGTAAACGAGCAAATCACCTCCCCGCCTAGCTCTTGCAAACCATTCTCATCGATGCTTGCGTACTGTGCTGTTCCTACATTGTCTTTGGATAGAAACTTCACCAAACGCTTGTACAAAACAAAAGCCAACAATGCCACAAGCATCAGCAGCAAAGCATCTCGTCCGTAAATTAAATACTGTTCCATACTACAAAGAGATAATGCCTTCTATTTTAGAAGCTTCACGGTAAAAATCAAAAATCTGGTCGGCATTGAGCATCATCGCTCGAATGGTTCCAGCAACATAATTACCTTTTCCGCTTTCTCTCCATCTAAACTCTGCCGATTCACCGAAAAGCTGAATCAAGGTTTTAACCTTCTCTGGATCGTTGGGGATTACGAATTTAAACATGTAGATCGACGGCCAATGGTGGATTTCATCGAGACGTTTGCGCAACGCGTTCAAGCGTTCTTCATCTTCATTTTCGCTCATGGTGCAAAGAACGGGAAAAATCACATTCGACACTTGACGTTCGTCAAAATGCGGACATTACCCGCTAAAATTTCTCGAAATTAACCGTTCTTTGCGGCATGTTAGAATCAGGATTTCGATATTTCATTTTTTACAAGCCGTATGGCATTCTTGCGCAGTTTACCGACGAAGGAAACCGCCGTGGAATAGCCAGTGTTGCTAGCTTCCCACCTCACGTATATCCTGTTGGACGATTGGAGGCAGATAGTGAAGGTTTGTTGTTGCTTACTGACGACAAGCGTTTGAACAAGCAAGTGCTTGATCCAACCATCGGACATTGGCGCACCTACCTCATTCAAGTGGAAGGTGATATTACTCCACAGGCCGTGCAATTGTTGGAGATCCCGATGGAGATTAACCTAAAGACAAAGCTTTACAGAACCCTTCCTTCGAAGTGTGAGCGTTTGTTTGAAGAGCCTGAGCTGCCTGAAAGAAATCCACCGGTTCGTTTTCGGAAATCACAGCCAACGAGTTGGATACGTCTTGAACTGCGCGAAGGAAAAAACCAACAAGTCCGCAAAATGGCTGCTCAAGTCGGCTTCCCTGCATTGCGCCTGGTTCGTGAAGGCATGGCAGGCATGAGTTTGGATGGTTTGCAACCGGGTGAGTTCCGTGAAATAGATGGCAGCGAAGTGTTTGAAATGCTTCGTATGTCGCCAAAACGCCGTTAAACATGGTTGTTCTGCGCGCTATTCACATCATTTTGGTTTATCCGCTGGTGATTTTGTGGACGATGATTTCTGGCTTTACAGGGATGATTATCGCAGGAGTATTCCAGAAACCTGACCTAACTCTGCGATTTGTTCCTGGTAAGATGTGGGCTCCTGTGATCTTGTTTCTGCTCGGAATCCGCGTGAAAGTGACTGGAAAAGAAAACGCGAACAAGAAAGGACCTTCCATTTATGTTGCCAACCACAGCTCACAAATAGACATTCCCGTTTGTGTGATGGCGATACCTGTAAATCTGAATTTCATAGTAAAGCAGGAACTGAAAAAGAGTCCTGTTGTAGGCTGGTATGTTTCTGCGACACGACAAATCTTCATTGATCGATCAGACAAAGATGCGGCGATGCGAAGCATGAATGTGGCTGCTGAGCGAATCGCGAACGGACGTAGTGTATTGGCCTATGCTGAAGGTACGCGATCAAAAGACGGTAAGGTGAAGATTTTCCGCCGAGGGTCTTTTCTCATCGCAGAACGTGCCGATATTCCCATCACACCGATTGCAATTAAAGGAGCATTTGAATGTTTGCCTCCAAAATCTTTCTTCACCCGCCCTGGTACTGTGGAAATAACGATTGGAGAACCATTCCGTCCGTCGGAAGTGGAATACAAGACCACTGAAGACCTTGCTGAGATTGCCCGTCAGCGTGTTATCGCCCTTCGCGGAGAAGACTGATTACAGTTTCAAAGCCAGTTTGTACCCCTGCTCAATGGCTCTTTTAGCGTCAAGTTCTCCCGCCTTATCGGCACCGCCAATGATGTGAACCGATTCACCCGCGAGGTCGTCGTATATACCGCGCTGAGATTCTTGTCCGATGCACAGCACAACATTATCAACTTTCAACAACTGCTCTTTCCCATCAATCACAACGAGCAGACCGTCGTCTGTTATTTCCTTGTATTCGACGCCCGTTATCATTTTCACCTTTCCCTTCTTGAGTTCAGCACGGTGAATCCACCCCGTCGTTTTACCAAGTCCGGCTCCCATCTTCGTTTCTTTTCTTTGCAAAAGATAGATTTCTCGTTCCCCACCATGAGATTGTGCTCCTTTTTCGAGCAAACCGCCTCGGTGTTCGACCTTTGAATCGATGCCCCAGCTCGATAGGAAGTCATCCACCCCGTGCGGGTGAAGAAGGAATTCAGCGACATCGAAACCTATGCCACCTGCACCCATTATCGCCACACTTTTTCCGCAGGTCTTCTCTCCTCTTAGCAGTTCTGGGTAAGCTAGGACATGTGGCAAATCGGCTCCTTTTAATTTCGAACCACGCGGCTGAACGCCGGATGCAACCACTATTTCGTCGTATTTCCCCTTGAGATCAGAAGCTTGCACGCGGGTATTTAAATGCAGCGACACCCCTGTTTTAGAGATCATCGTCTTGAAATAGCGAATGGTTTCATTGAATTCTTCCTTGCCTGGAATACGACGTGCGAGATCAAATTGTCCGCCGATATCACTTCCCGCTTCAAAAACCTCGATTTTATGTCCGCGCTGCGCTGCCGCAATTGCGAACGACAACCCAGCAGGCCCTGCTCCTACCACTGCGATCTTCTTAGCATTTGCCGGAGTAGGTTGAAGCTCAGTTTCGTGACACGCACGAGGATTCACCAAGCAGGTCGCTATTTGTTGCTTGAAGATATGATCGAGACACGCTTGGTTGCAGGCAATACAAGTGTTTATCTCATCTCTGCGTCCCTCAGCAGCCTTTTTAATCAACTCAGGGTCAGCGAGAAACGGACGAGCCATCGACACCATATCGGCGCAGCCATCGGCCAGCACTTGTTCAGCCACTTCAGGCATATTGATGCGGTTTGTGGTGACGAGTGGGATATTCACTTCCCCCATCAATTTGCGAGTGACCCATGCGAATCCAGCTCGTGGAACCATCGTGGCGATTGTCGGAATGCGCGCTTCGTGCCATCCGATACCCGTGTTTATGATGTTAGCCCCCGCTTTTTCAACGCGTTTTGCCAGTTCAACAATTTCTTCCCAATTGCTCCCATCATTCACAAGATCCAGCATAGACAGTCTGAAAATGATTATGAACTTTTCACCCACTTCCTTTCGCACACCCTCAACGATTTCGATAGCAAAGCGGATACGGTTTTCGAAACTTCCGCCCCATTTGTCGGTACGCTTATTTGTTGCAGGCGCTATGAATTGATTGATCAAATATCCTTCTGACCCCATTATTTCAACGCCATCGTAGCCCGCTATTTTTGCCAGTTTCGCTGCGCAGATGAAGCTTCGGATGGTTCTATTCACCCCGAAATTAGACAAAGCCCTTGGCTTGAAGCGATTGATAGGAGCTTTCAGAGCAGATGGTGCCACGCAGAGCGGATGGTAGCCGTAGCGACCCGTGTGCAATATTTGCATGCAGATTTTGCCGCCTTCACGGTGCACCGCTTCAGTGATTACCTTATGACTTTCAGCATGCGACCGTCGCGTCATGCGCATTCCAAACGGCGCTACCCAACCTTCACGATTGGGTGCCACGCCACCAGTAACGATCAATGCTACGCCCCCTTTTGCACGTTCAGCATAAAATGCTGACATGCGCCCGAAGCCATCCTTCTCCTCTTCCAAACCAGTGTGCATCGAGCCCATGATCACCCGGTTTTTCAACGTCGTAAAACCGAGATCTAACGGAGTAAATAAAAGCGGATACTGTTCCATGTGCTGAAGTTAGTTGAGATCAGGGAATCGATCAACAAAATCGTTGCGCTTCTTTTTAGATGCTACCAATTGGAAAACAAACTTGTCTCCTGCTTCATCCTTCACTTTTCGTTTGTCATCTTTCAATTCAGTCAGCGTATTGATGAAATCTTGGTCGGTAGCCGTGATGTTCATGATTCCGAGTTTGTACTCGAAGAAATACCACGTTCCTGGATCGAGTTCGATGTATATACGTAAGATATCTGCACTTCGAGACTTCACCATTTCGATTTTCCCTTTCACGTATTTGAACACCTGCTTTTTGTCGAGTGATGCAATTCCAATAGGACCTTGGGAGATAAAAGACTCTTCAACATCATCCCAAATAAAATGGATATCGGCCAAGTACATGGTTTTTTGCAGCTCCTGCGGAATACGTTTAAACTGTCCGTTGAGCGTTAATTCAGAAATCACCTTATCTGATTCTTCCTGACTCATCACCTCGCGAATGGTTTTCTCGTAATTCGTTTTTGTGATGTCTACAGGTTGCAAGCCTGGCCATTGTTCCAACTGCTCTGTCATGCGTTTCAGCATGCCTTCATCGAAGAAGAAATCAATCGACATCGTTCCGTGCACTGCTACGGAGTCGGTATTGGTGTTGTTGGCGATATCACCGTAAGATTTCACTTTGACATGACCGAAATCCAATTGATAGTTGATTTCACCATCTCCCTTGATCATACAATTCTCCGTATTGAACGTCACGAGGTTACCGGCCAATTTCGGCTGTTTAATTTTCTCTTTGCTACCGATTTTGTATGTTTTGGTAGCCTTATCGTAGAACAAGAATCCAATGGCTTCGATGAGCGGTTCATCGTTTCTGTCTTTTTTACGAGAGAGGAACGAGCCATAGACATCAATCGGTGTATCGTCGGCCACCATTACCCCTGCGCCTAGTTTCGCCATTCCGATGTCGCGCATGTTTGTATCAACAGGGATGTAGATTTCTTTCGGGTTGATTTCAGAGCGGAATTTAAACCAACCTCGTTCGATGTTCGCGCAGTTTTGCATGATGCGAGTTCCACCTTCGAAAGTGAGGTTTTGAGCATTTGCATAGAGTTCGAACTTACCTTGATATTCAAAGAAAGGAGACAGCATAAATGCTGCATCATCCGCGATAGCGCCTTTACCTATGGTTTGGAGAGTGCTATCGACTTCTATTTTATCGATTTTGATGATTTGCTCCATTTTGTTTTCATCTACGTAGGTGTACATACCATCACCGTAGTATTCTTTCTTCCCTTTGATTTCGATATTAGCGTCGAACACCCTGTGGTATTGCGTTACGAAGTTTGAAATGACTGTTGCTCTTGTAAGCGGATCCATTGCAGCGCGTTTGCGGATATATACCAAACCGCTATCGGGAAGGACGCGAGAATCGGCAACCGTAATGAATTTTACTTTTCGGCAGCGAATGGTTGAAGTTTTCACATCGTACAAGGCATTTGGTGCGAGGAAGTTCAACGAGTCTTGATTCTCATGTACCGAGAAGAAATTGCTCAGCGCTTGATCTTCCGCCGTATCGATTACAAAATCTTCAGCTGGTTTCCTGTTGGAGCTAAGTTCCATTTCGTTCTTATCCATGTACCACTTGAACTCATCCATAAAACAGATGTATTGGTTCGCAGGGAATTCGATTTTCGTTTCACCACCGTTGGATTTGAACTGTCCCATTCGTTTGTCGAAATCGACATCTGCGCTAACGTTATCGGTCTTGAAAGCCAGCGCACCCAGATCGACATTCGAGAGCTCAAAGTTTGATGTATCGGCAAGAATTTTCCGTGCCGTGTATCTGAATTTTTCGGAGCCCAGAACTGATTCTGAGAACTCCATATCCCCATTCCCAGTCATACCTTCAGGCTCCAGTTTGAGGGTACCTTTCAAAATTGCCTCATCATTGAAGAAAGTCAACGGTTCATCTTTCGTGGTAGTTGAAGTCAAGAAGTTTTGGTAAGGTTTGAACACGAGATCGGTAGCGCCACCCATAACTCTCGGCACTTCTTTTCCTCCGCGTTTCTCTTTATTCTCAAACCTTCTTGTCCGCCCTAATGTTGAATCTGGCAAAAATATAAACTGATCTGATTCAGCATTAGCAGTGAGATAATCGACAGAGCCATTTCCTTGCAGCCCGGTATAATTGAGTTTGATATCTGTTGTAAACTTACCCACACCTTTATAGAGAGGTAGGCCGCTTCCTGTTGTGGTAAGATCAAAACCAAGAGCGTTATCTTCCATCAAAACAAGCGGTTCTGTTATTTCGGGGAAGATACCTGACGACACAAGAGAGCCATTAAATTTCAGATCACCTTTGGAGAAGTTATCGAGACTATCGATTGTAAACGGTAAGATTTGGTAGTAGAATTTATCGCGCTTGTAGGCTCCTTTTTGAATGCGGCTATTGTCGTAATACACGTAAGAGTTTCGTTCACAATTGAAAATAGGATATTGCGGGTATACCTTCGATTGCGTTCCAGACTTGTTCGTTGGCGAATCGATGCGCAGCGTTCCAGAGATGTCTTCTAAGACGTTTTTAACGCGAGAGCGCTGGCGTTTACCATCGAGGCCCACGGGTCCTTCATCATCTTCCACATAGATGCGGCAGCTATCAACGGCGAGAAGGTCGATCTTAAACTCCTCGTAATTAAAGAAATAATCTTTACCGATGAACTCAAAATTACCTGCCCAAACACGTCCACCGAATTTGAAATCTCGGTTCTTCTTCACGATCACCTCCTCGTTTGAAGGATTGATGGTTACGTTTTGAGAGTCAGACAATTGGATTCTTTTGATTCCTTTCAGCAGAAGATTGTAGTTCAGCAAGTTCAACTGAGCATTCTTTGTTCTACCATCGGTTTCACTATTGAAGAGCAGCACATCATAATCTCTTTTCCCACTGGCATTCTCGATGTAGTTGAAGAGTTTTTGTTGCACCACACAGTATTTCGTATTCAAATCGTAGTCTACAAACCCCGTATTGGCCATATTGATCAGCAGAACTTCAGATTGTTCTTCCGACAACCGCATGTATCCGCCCAGCTCATAGGCATAAAAGCTGTCTTTGTTGTTCTTTTTGACATAGTCGCTCACTTCAATCAGCGGGTGCAGATTGCTAAAGCCGATCATGTTGTCGTAGCGCTCTTCTTTGAAAAAAGTGTTCGACTCGAACGCTGCGTAGTGTTGTGTTGAGCCAAAGATGGAACCCATTTCAATGAGAGGGTCATCGATTTTCCAATACAGCGCTTCGAAGAACATATCGAGATTGTGGTATGTGTTGATGTACGGACTTTTAGAAAGACCCTCATCGCTTCTTATGAGCACCAATTCACGTGAAGTGCGATCGAATTTCAGCGACACATCGGGATGAGTGATGATTGATTCATCGATTTTGAATTCAACGGCTGTGTGCGGGGAGTTGAATCGATCAGGTCGGATGACGAATTCCAAGGAACGGGCATCGAGAAACGGTTTTCCATCTCTGTAGAAACGCAGCATGGCTGGTTCTTCCGTAGTTCCTGTTCCTGCCAATTTGCTACCACGCATGGTAAAACCGCCATCGTAGTCTACATTTTCAAAGATATTCTTGATTTGCAACCGTTTGTTGTACGATTCAAAACGTGGATAGCTGGCATCTTCAGCTGTTTTATCGGCCAACACCTTTTCTGTTAGTTGTCCGAGCAGTGGTTTATCAAAATACTCATTGTAAAACAGCACGCTATCAATGATGTACGTCGTTCCTTTTATCCTCACCGAGTATTTTTTAAACTCGGCATAGGTTGTAGTTGGATTGAACTCAGCGCGATCCCATTGCACTCGGCCACCATCGCCTTCCCACTTATCTGTCATCGGGTAGTAAATACCTTTTGTATCGTAGATCACCGTGCTATCGCCCTTCGACAGCCCTATCAGGTTACCACCGGGGAAAACGATAGTTGGAATTGAGTCGAAAACAAAATCGTAGGAGGTATTTGAAAACTTCCATTCTACCGCGCCAGTTGCGTAGAAAGCCTGACGTTCATAAAGCGTTGCCGACGTCTCAATAAATCCAGGCAATTGTTTCTTGAGTTTTTTATCATCGAGCAATTTGTACATGTAATCATGCCACGACATGAAGAATTCTTCTGGTTTCCGCGAGCGCGGATAGTACATCACCGCCCTTAAGTATTCATAGATAACGGGGTATGCCGAAAGTTTAGCGTCTTGAAACTTGTTACATGCCTCCACCGTTTTCGACTTCATGAGTGGCGTAATGGCTCCCGACATGAAGATCGGACCGAATTCATCTTCAGCCCATTTCTTGCCTTCTTTCTTGGAGTCACCAAGGAAGTTTGCAAGTTCTTTTACGAACTCATCTGGAATCTTCGAAAACTCCTTTTTCTTTTGTCCGTGCGCTACTGGCAGGCAAAACACAAGGAAAACCACGTACAATACTACTCGTTTCATAGGATAAAAAATCGCACCTTAAAAATGGGACTTCTCAGACAAGAAACGAGCCGTTTTGGGAAATGTTATGATGTTTGGAATGTTGAAACGAAATCGGCGGATTGACACTTTCCCAGGAGTTGGACGAAAGGAATCATTTTATGGTTTAGTATTCACTAGGAATAACCTCAAAAGTATCATTATCTAGTCTGATGTACGATATAAACGATGTATCACCATCACTAAAGCGATGATTCGAATCTTGGTCGATAAACGATATTTGATATAAAATATTTGGCCCTTCGTAATATTCTGTCATCCATGCATGATGTCCGTCAGGAGTGAGCTTCGTAAACTCAGAACCATCTAACTTACTGATATAGACGGAATTAAAGTCATCATTATTTATCTTACCATCCAAGTTTGAGTCGTGTTCAAGCGCATTGTAGATGATGACTTCACTTTTATCGGTTTTAGATCGACTCAAGACATGAAAATTCGAGAACAGCATTTTACGATCAGTCAGTTTTCTCAATGCAGCCGAATCAATGTGCTGAAAAGCCAGATCTTTGATTATGCGATTGTAATCGTCGTCGTAACCATACGATGATCCTATTTTTAACCAGGATTGTGATTTCCGCTCTCGTAAAGCACATTCCGAATAGTGAATGAAGTAGTTGGAAGAGTCAGGCAATTGCGGAAAGTCACGAATAAAAACCAGATTTGAATCTGCGAGTGTATGTTCGATTGCTTGAGTGTCTGATGTTTCCGTTGGTACCGTTAAAACATCACGTTCAGAGACATTTAAGTTGCACGCAATGAATATCGTTGATAGAATGATGTAGCCTTTCATTTTAAATGATCTAACGTTTGATAGTTGATCAACGATACTCATTTTTCACC
>JANRAA010000296.1:0-800 GCA_030728235.1 Flavobacteriales bacterium | reverse complement strand
TGCGGTGACGGAGGCGCAAACCGAGGTAAAACCCTTCATTGTTTTCATATCCGTTCGAGGTAAACACCTTTCCAAAGACATGGTATTTTCTCACTTCTGCCCAAAAACTTGAAGACGATTTGAACGGATAAGCCACCGTGTTTTCAAAAGTTTGAAATTTTCGGTCAACAGTAGTGTAAGTTGTAGAAAATGCACCCTCAACGCTAACAAACTCTGCCACCATGCGTTCATACATGATTGCAAATTCGCCGTAATAGTGACTTGTAAGACTTAGCTTAACACTGTTGCTAAGGTGGTTTCTTCCATCATCAAAATATGCTTCATTTTGTCCGCTGGCGAATGTTATGAAGCACAAAAACACACAAATAAGAGTGGCGAATCTTAATGTCCTTACGGTGATCAAGGAAGAATAACTTTGTTCAACATCTGCCTTTTTCCAGAAACCACAGAGATAATAACGGAGCCGTCATCAAGCATTTGTAGGCTATTTCGATTTATAAAGTTATCTTTTTCTGTTATGAATGTTCTTGCCACTTTTCCTTCGGAGTTAACCGAAAAAACGCTGACTAAGGATTTCTCAGGGTTACTAATTTTTTGAACCATCCCTGCTGTGCTGTTTGCATTCTCTTCAGTATCGCTGAAGAAAAGGTACAATACCCCGTTCTTCATGGCAGATTCAAACGATACCCAATTGGCTGGTAATTGATTCGTATACTGCGATTTTGGGACGGTTACCGTAAACTCCAATTCTCCAAGTGCATTAAACTTTGAAACCAATATATTGCCCCAATAGTAAAATG
>JANRAA010000295.1 GCA_030728235.1 Flavobacteriales bacterium | reverse complement strand
CCATGATTGGAACTGGTACTGTTGGGTTTGTGCAGGTAGGTTACAAGTTCAAAGACAACCTCATTCAAACGGGTACTATTCAGCCATTTGGATCGGTTCAATATGCCAATTACACCCAACTTGATGAGCCGATGGTCATGTGGGAAACGGGGTTCAATTATCTGCAAAACGGATCGCATACGGCAAAAAAAAGCGCAAGCTATCAAAACCGACCCGTTTTTGATGTCACCCCAACAGGTGTTAATGAAACAACACGAAGGGGAATGGCAATCGTGCAACTTCAAGTAGCCATTTGATGAAACAAAAACAGCCCTCTAGGGGGCTGTTTTAATATTATAGCGCGTTTATTCTATCGCCTATTTGATCTTTATAAGATCCCCCAATAGGAATCTCTTTGTCTCCATTTTCTAGCAACAAGGCGCTGCTTTGAATGGCTGAAATTTTATGAATGTTTACGATGAATGATCTGTGTACACGAACGAAATGGGCTTTCGGAAGCTTCTTCTCGATGTCTTTCATTGTTGAGTGAATCGTGTAATCAGCATTTTCGGTGTGAATTACAACGTAGTCTTTCAGCGCCTCAACATACAGTGTTTTATTTATATCCAACTTTACAAGCTGGGAGTTGTTCTTCACAAACAACAACTCTGCGCCATCTTTATGCTCAGTTAAGCTTCTCAACAAATCTGCCTCAATGCGCAGCTCTCTTTCCTTCTTATGCTTGTGCATCGCCATTTCAATCGACGTGTGGATGTCGATCTCTTTAAACGGCTTTAAAATATATCCGTGAGGCTCAGTTACCTTTGCTTTCGCAAGTGTGCTCTCATCGGCGTACGCGGTCAAAAATATAGTCGGAATGTCGATGTTTTTCTTAATCTGCTCAGCAGCTTCTATCCCTGTCATTTTTCCCTTGAGCATAATGTCCATCAGGGCCAAATCAGGTCTCAATTCAATTGCTAACTCAACGGCTCTTTCACCGGTGTCTGCTGATCCAACTACGTTGTATCCAAGTTTCTTTAAGCTGCGCTCTATATCCTTTCGGACAATACTCTCGTCTTCTGTTACTAGTATGTTAACTGACATTGTTAGGGTGGTTATTGCTTTTCAAAAGTAATCAAAAAGGTGGTGCCTGAGCGACTTATAATTTCCATCTGTGCGTCGAGCTGCTCAATGAGTGCATGAACCAAATAAATACCAAGCGAATCAGATTCTTTTGGGTCAAAATTATCGGGCAAACCAACGCCATTATCTGAAACACTGATGGTCACCTTGCCACCTTTCTCGGTGACAGAAAGTTTTATCAATCCTTTCGTTCTGTTTTTGAAAGCATGCTTCATTGCATTGCTAACCAGCTCATTAACGATTAATCCGCTCGGTATGGCTTGATCTAAATTCAACGTTACGTCCTGAAAATCGGTCTCAAGTTCTATGCGGCAATCAATCCGGCTATATGATTGCACAAGGTTCTTCGCCAGGGTGTTGATGTATTCGGAGAAATCGATAGATGAAAAGTCGGCAGTCTGATAAAGTGTTTCGTGAATGAAACTCATGGTTTTTATCCTGCTTTGACTCTCTTCGAGGATGCCCAAAATACGCTCATCATCAACAAACGATGATTGCAAGTTCAATATACTGCTTATGACTTGCAGGTTGTTTTTAACACGGTGGTGCACTTCCTGAAGCAACACTTCTTTTTCTTTGAGTGAACCCAAAATCCTTCGGTCCATTTCTTTTCTGTCGGTGATGTCGTATGCCAGACAAGAAATCTCTTCTATTGTGTCTTGCACTCGCACAGGATTCAAGAATAACTGAAACCATTCATTCTCACCGTGTGAAGTTATAAGTGGCAGCTCAAACTGTTTCGGCTTTCCTTTAAATACATCTTTGAAAAGATTGACATCGAATCTATCTAAATCGCGATGTATACTGTTATTCAATACGTCAAAGAATGTCTCTTCACCATTGATTTCTAATTCTATTCCGAAGTCGTGTTTGAGCCATTTGATGAAGTTTTCATTTCTACTGGTCACTTGTCCCGATTTGTTCAATGTCCAAATCATCATGTTCTCAGTAGAGTTGAAAATAGAATCGAGCTTCGCCCCCTGCTCTCTGGCCCTTTGCTCGGTCATGCGCAGCGCAGTAACATCTCTAAAAATTCCTCGCAAACTGTCGGGTTTGTCGTTCTTCCTGCGAATGGTGGTTGAGCCGAAAACCTGAATCTCTTCTCCTGATTTCGACGTGAGGGTCAATTCCAAGGTGCGTTCTCCAAACCAATCAAAGAGGTTTTTGTCAAACTTTCCTTTTGTGATCGATTGAATCGTTAACGAAGATATTGTGCTTGCTGGCACACCTATCTTCTCACAAAATGCATTGTTCGCGTATTTGAATTTCCCGCTTCCATCAATGCTGAAAATGAAGTCTGTTGCATTCTCAAACAAATCGCGGTAGCGCTCCTCACTCTCACGCAATTCTTTCTCCGCTTTCTTTAATTCGGTGATGTCACGCGAAACACCCATGGATCCAAATACAACTCCCGACTCATCTCGAATAATACTTGCCG
>JANRAA010000294.1:9727-13980 GCA_030728235.1 Flavobacteriales bacterium | reverse complement strand
ATGTAACAATGCTCTATCTGCAAACCCAACATTCAGCAACATCTGGTTCTCTGGTTCTGATCCTCTGGCTAAAATGCCTTGCTACGATGTAGTAGTAGATGTCACCAATACAAACGGTAACTGCATCATAGTAGGAACTGAATTTGGCGCTTACGTTACCAACGATGGTGGTAACACTTGGGTGCCATCTAACCTAGGTATGGCTGCCAACGCAGATGATGTTGCTTGTCCTATTTTCGACATGAAACAACAATGGAGAGGCAACGCACGCTGGAGTAACCCAACCAACTCAGGTGTTGTGTACGCTGGTACTCACGGTCGTGGTATATTCAGCTCTTCAGATCTATCGTTTGTTAGTGTTGAAGAACAACTGCCAACGGTTAACGAAAACAGTCTGTTGATCTTCCCGAACCCAGTTACAAATGGTACTGCGAACTTGGAGGTTAACTTGAACGCTCGCGCGGATGTGAGGTTTATGGTTTTCAATATCAAAGGACAAATCGTTCAGCAGTTCACACGCCAAAACTTGGTTGCAGGCACTCACATCATCCAAGTAGATGCGTCAGAACTTAGCAATGGAAATTATATCATTACCATGGATGCTGGTGGCAAAATGCTAAACGGCCGTTTCGTTGTAATGCAGTAATTGAAAATATCTTTTTCAGAAAAGCCGGCTCAATTGAGCCGGCTTTTTTACTTTCGGCCTGTAAATAGTTTAGCTCATGAGAATTGCAATAAATGGATTCGGTAGAATAGGAAGGGTAGTAGCGCGTGTTTTAGCAAATGCCGATGATCTAGAGTTGGTTGCCATCAACGATATTCATGATTCTGACGCACTGGTCCATTTATTTAAGTACGACTCTGTGCACCGCACTTTTCAAGGAGATGTTGGTTTCAGCAATGGGAAGCTGATGTTCGGTAAGCAAGCTCCTTTGCTTCTGAATGAAAGGGAAATCGAAAATTTACCATGGAAAAGCTTGGATGTTGACTTGGTGCTAGAATGCACGGGTAAATGCAAGAATGCTGTTTCAGCTGGGAAGCACCTGCATGCAGGTGCAAAAAGAGTTATTATCAGCGCTCCGCCAGAAGATGATTCGATGAAAACAAGTGTGTTGGGTGTGAATGAGTATCTGTTAACTCCCTCTGACACCATTTTTTCAAACGCTTCGTGCACAACCAACAGCGCAGCACCCATGATTCAATTGCTAAATGAGCTGTGTGGTATCGAAAGTTGTTACATCACTACCGTGCACTCATACACCGGTGATCAGCATCTGCAAGACACACCTCATCGTGATTTAAGGAGAGGGCGAGCCGCGGCGCTTTCAATAGTTCCTACATCAACAGGCGCGGCGAAAGCGTTGACGCGTATCTTCCCCGATTTAGCTGATGCAATGGGAGGGTGCGGTATTCGTGTGCCTGTTCCCGATGGATCGCTTACAGATATCACGTGCATTGTTAGAAACCCATTGAGCGTTGAGGTGCTGAATAATGCTTTCAGAGAAGCGGCAATTATTCGGTACCCGCGCATTGTTCAATACACTGAAGATCCGATTGTATCAAGCGATATTATCGGAAATCCACACTCCTGCATTATTGATGGTTTGCTAACCTCCGTAATTGGGAAGATGGTAAAGATTGTAGGCTGGTACGACAATGAAGTAGGCTACTCCAATCGATTGGTAGATATGGCCCGTTATGTTAAGAATCTTTGAGGTGGCCCGTGCGCAGCACCTGTCCGTCAAACCAAGCGTAGGTGTAATGTTGTATCCAATCACCTAAATTCACATACCTGCTCGTAGCAGTTAATTGAATGTCGAGCGGTAAGTGCCTATGTCCGAATATAAAGTAATCGTAATGCTCGTGCATAAGTTGCTCTTTGCAATAGATGACCAACCATTCGTTGTCTTCGCCTAAGAAGATACGGTCTTTCTCCACGCTGGCTTTGCGGCTGGTTCTCGACCAGAAATTCGCCAGTCCGATACCGAAATTCGGATGCAGACGAGCGAAGAGCCATTGACAAACTTTGCTCTCAAAAACTTTCTTGATGAACTTGTATCCGTGATCGCCTGGCCCTAGTCCGTCACCATGGCCGATATAGAATCGCTTGCCATTCCAAATCCGTACAATCGGCTCTCTGTGTACTTTAACTCCTGTTTCTTTGGGCAGGTAATCGAAAATCCACATGTCGTGATTGCCAGTGAAAATATGCACGGGTATGCCGCTATCGGTTAACCGAGACAATGCGCCAAGGAATCTAGTAAAGCCTTTTGGAACTGCGTGTTTGTATTCAAACCAAAAGTCGAAGAGGTCGCCCACGAGGAATATCTCTTCCGCGTCAGTTGAGATTTCATCGAGCCATTGGACAAGTTTTTTCTCCCGTTGCAAACTGCTTTGCGGATTGGGAATCCCCAAGTGAAAATCACTCGCGAAATATATCTTCTTTCCGTCAGGCAGAATGTTGTGCAGCTCAGAAGTCATATACAATCAATGGCCAAATATCGATGCCAATTGAGTTTCAAGCATTCCACCGCGGAGGTGCGTTTGTATTATTTTCCCTTCTTTATCTATAAGGATGGTATGCGGAATACTGGAGATACCATACGTTTGACCAGCTGCGTTTTTCCAACCCATGAGGTCGCTAACGTGGTTCTCCCATTTCAAGCCGTCTTGCTCAATAGCTTGTTTCCATTTGCCCATGTCTTGGTCAAACGAAACCGAAAAGATTTCAAATCCGTCTTTGTTGTACTTGTCGTAAGCTGCAACCACAGTTGGGTTTTCTCGACGGCATGGGCCACACCATGAAGCCCAAAAATCAATCATCACAACTTTTCCTCGCAGGTCGCTCAGCTTGCGCTGCTTGCCATCAAGGTCGTTCATTACAATGTCTGGCGCGGTCATTCCTGCCGAGAACATTCCGTTTTTCACGGTGTTCATCTCACGTGCCTTACCTTGTTGTCCCGCATTTTGTATTTGGGTGTCAACCATTTTGTAATAATATGAATGTCCAAAGTTGTCTTTTAGTCCGTCACGAACTTTTTTGTACGTCTCTAAATCTTGGTTCATATTCAGTTCAGACAACGCTGCCAAAGTAGCAGGAGAACTGATGTTTTTCTCGATAAAAGCCAAGCACTTTTCACGCTTCGACTTGTTCAAATCTACTTGCTGGCTGAAAGCTTGAGCGCGTTCTTCTTCAGACAATGATGCGTTTTGTGTTTGCGCTTTCAACTTGGTTTGTTGCTCAACAATAGGGCGCATTTCTTTGTAGAACTGCATCAATACACTTGTGTTTGGAGAACCAGTAACCTTCGCTTCTTTATCGAAGCCCTCCAGGTTTGTGCACAATTTCAAATTTTCTGTTGAGTCTGTTATAACTACCAAGGCATGTTCTTGGTCGATCATCAAACGGTAGAAGTTGAATTCCAAAGGTGTTGTCAGATTGAAAGCAAACTCCCCACTCGGATCTACAACAGCCGAATCAGTAATGACCGGACGGTTGTTTACAAAGCGTTGCAGATACACGCTGATGCCCTCAGCTCCTTCGATGGTGCCGTATATATTGCTATCAGCATTTCCGCCGCAAGCAACGAGAATTGCACATGTACTGAAATAGGTGATGATGTTCTTCATAGTTCGTTTTCGGAATCGTTCCTGACGCAAATATCCTGAAAATCGCGCACTTAACAGAATCTGAGTGGTGAAGTTGGCAATCTTTTGCAGTTTCGGCATTATTCGTACAATTTTTCAGAAATCAGGCGCAGGAGTATTTCGTGATCTTGAATTTGAATCTCTATGGGCAAAACAACTATTTGAAGATCTTCAATGTGCGGCAGACCCTTCATGCGCATGGCGTCTTTTTCAGTTGTCACTAGCATTTTTATACCTGAGTCCAACATTGTTGTTTTCCATTCTTCGACGTCGTTTTCACTAAATGGAGCATGGTCGCGATATGCGCGATGTCGAACGTTGCAACCGTGTCGCTCCAAATGCTCAACAAGCGGTTTTGGATGGGCAATGCCAGTCACCAAAAAGATGTTTTCATCGATGCCAGCTTCAACTGTGCTATCATTGAGCATGTAAGGAGTTCCATACCTGATGCTGCTATAGAAAATAGGTGTTTCGCTTTTTAGTCCTAGTGAGGTCCACAAACGCTCCCTGCCAACGTTCAAGCGGTCTGCATGCGTAATAATCACCGCATCCACTTGTTTTAAGCGGGTTCTCGAATCTCTAAGCGTTCCGGTAGGAAGATAGAA
>JANRAA010000294.1:9078-9717 GCA_030728235.1 Flavobacteriales bacterium | reverse complement strand
AAGATAGAAGTCGTTTTCAGGTAGTTTGTCGGCGCGCACCAAGGCTATGTTCACGTCGCCTTTCAATCGACGGTGCTGCAGGGCATCATCGAGAATCACGAGGTCGGGGGCGGCGCTCGTTTTCAGTTTCTTTAGTCCTTCCAATCGGTCTTCGCAAACAGCCACGCTCGCGTTTGTTCTGAAGGTATAAAGCAGCGGCTCATCGCCGGATGTTGACCAATGTGTAGATTGGTCAAGTTCGAGGTAACCTTTCGACTTTCGTCCGTAACCCCGACTTAAAATGGCAATTTTGAATTGCTCTTGAAGGTGTTGTGCAAGGAAGATGGTATGGGGCGTTTTCCCAGTTCCGCCAACTGTGATGTTGCCAATGATGAGGTTTTTTACGGCCCCTCTTTCACTTTTAAACCAGTTCAAATCGTACGCAGCGTTTCGCATCCGCACCGTGAGTGCGTAGAGCCAAGAGATGGGTAAGAGTATGTATCTTAAAATCTGCATGCGTACCTTTAGGTCCGAAAAGTAAGACAAATGAAGCTTAAAGATATAATTGCAGTGCTCGAACGTTTGGCGCCACCTTCTTTGCAAGAGGGGTACGACAACAGTGGATTGCTTGTTGGAAGCAATGATGACGATGTGAACGGG
>JANRAA010000294.1:0-9068 GCA_030728235.1 Flavobacteriales bacterium | reverse complement strand
ACGGGGCTGTAATAGCGCTTGATTGCACTGAAGATGTCATTGATGAAGCCATTCGATTAAATGTCAATCTGGTCATTGCGCACCACCCGATAGTTTTTTCAGGTTTGAAACGATTTAATGGGAAGAACTATGTGGAGCGCACCATTATAAAGGCCATTCGTAACGGCATTGCTATTTATGCCATTCATACGAACTTAGACAATGTTGTTGCTGGTGTAAACGGCTATTTCGCTAAGCAATTGAATTTGAAAAACACTGCTGTGCTGCGGCCGAAAGAAAACATCTTGCAGAAAGTAATTGTGTACGTTCCTGTTGATCATCAAGAGCAGGTGCGGAGTGCTATGTTTGCGGCGGGTGGAGGCCATATTGGGAATTACGACGAGTGCAGTTTTAACGTAGTGGGTGAGGGCACGTTCAGGGCCAACGAAGGTGCCAATCCATTTGTTGGAGAGCACGGAGAGCGACACATCGCCAATGAAGTGCGCATGGAGATGATTTGCGAGACATTTAAATTGCACGCAGTGCTAGCCGCTATGCAGGCTGCTCACCCGTATGAAGAAGTGGCGCATGAAATCATCTCGATTCAGAACACCTACAATAAAATAGGTTCAGGTATTTTGGGTACATTGGAAAAGCCCATGAAGACAGAAGCGTTTTTTAATTTGGTAAAAGAAAAATTCAATCTCTCGGTTATCAAACACACCCGATTTTTGAAAGACGAGGTAAGCAGAGTTGCTCTTTGTGGAGGTTCGGGTATCTTTTTGTTGGGTGATGCCAAGCGCGCTGGCGCGGATGTTTTCATTACCGCAGATATTAAATACCACGAGTTTTTTGATGCAGAGGATCACTTGGTTTTGGCGGATATCGGACACTATGAAAGCGAGCAGAAAACAGGAGAATTATTAGCTGCCGAATTGAACCATAATTTTAATACCTTTGCCGTTCATTTGAGTACCATCAACACCAATCCGGTAAATTATTACTGATATGTCGAAAAAGGCGATTACAGCTGAAGAAAAGCTGCGAGCATTGTATGCGTTGCAGGTCATAGATTCAAAAATTGACAAGATCAGAATCATCCGTGGAGAGCTTCCATTGGAAGTTCAAGACCTTGAAGATGAGATTGAAGGTCTTAGCACCCGTTTGAATAAACTGAACGACGAGATCCGCGAGATTGAGCAGCACATTTCTGACCGCAAGAATGCTATTGAAGAGAGCAAGACGCTTATCAAGAAGTATGAAGAGCAGCAGAACAATGTGCGTAACAACCGTGAATTTGATTCTTTGAACAAAGAGATCGAGTTTCAAGGTTTGGAAATGCAACTTTGCGAAAAGAAGATCAAAGAGTTTAGCGCTATGAAATCTGCTAAGCAAGAAATGATCGACGCTAGTACAAATCGTTTGAGCGAACGTCAAGGCGATTTGGAAGCGAAGAAGGGTGAACTTGATGAGATCATCGAAGAGACACGCATGGAAGAAGAAATTCTTATGGCGAAGTCTGACGGTATGAAATCACACATCGAAGAGCGTTTGGTTACAGCTTACGATCGCATCCGCTTAGCTTCTAAGAACGGTTTGGCAGTAGTGCCAATTGAGCGTGAAGCTTCAGCTGGTTCGTACATCACCATACCGCCTCAAAAGCAGTTGGATGTTGCAGCACGCAAGAAGATCATCATCGATGAGCACAGCGGACGTATCTTGGTTGATAAAGAGTTGGCTGATGAAGAGCGTGAGCGCATTGATGCCGAAGTAGTAAAAGAGCTAAAGAAGGCGATTAAGTAATTGATTGCAACGAAATACAAAAAGAGGCATCTCAATGAGGTGCCTCTTTTTTTATGTCTACAAGAAAAATTAGTATCTCAATCCTACTCCGAAAATAACTTCACCTTTTACCATGTCGAGATTGGCAGGAGAAGTGTTGGCGGGGTCGAATAAATATTGTTCAGCAGATGAACTTCGGTATTGGTAACCAAGATCCACGAATAGGTGGTCGCCTCTGTAACCCACACCGCCTGAATATGTCATGATGTTGCTCGTGTAATTTGTAGCACCTTTGGCAAACGGGTTTTGTTGGAAGGCGTATCCGCCTCGCACCCTGAATACTTCGCCTACGCGCCACTCTGTGCCAATGCGGACATTGTTGGCATTGCGGTAAAGGGCTTCAATGGTGTTGTTTTCTGCTTTGAAATCGTAATCGTCGAGAAAAGAATTCGACTGTCGAAGTCTGGCGTTGCTGTAGTTTATCATCTCATAGTCGGCACTTACCAAACCTGCTTTACCGATTATGAATGCCGCGCCAAGAAATACCCTGCCTGGAGTTTTTAAACGGTATTGATACACACCATCGGTGCTTGAGCTGTACTTGCTGCCGTCTTTAAATTCTGAGTTTATAGCTGTGGTCCATGTATCGGTGAGGCTTATGCTCGACGGACTATGCCATGCACCGTGCAAGCGCAAGAGGTTGTTCACACGGTATATAGCACCAAGTTTGATGTTCACACCGCTACCTGATGTCGAGAGGTTTTCTGACCATGTGAAATTATCAAGTGGCAGAGAAGCGTCAATATCAGATTCTCGATAGGTAGTAGTGCGATTGAACCTCACCACTGGAAGTCCGAGCGTAGCGCCCACAAAAAGATTGTCGTTGTAATTTCCACCAACCGTGAAAACCGTTTCACCCATGTGTCCGCTTTGCCTCACATCCATACGTTGTTGCACATCGCCATAAGGAATGGCGGCCACGAATTGATTGTTGGTGTTGGTGTCTACTGGGTCAATGAGGTAGGTTTCCCATGCCAAGCCAGCGCCGTATGGAAAGCTGTTATAGAGTTCGTCGAAGTTTGTCCCGAATGCTTGATCAGCGAACAAACGCGTCATGGAGATGTCGTTCACTTTTCCAGAAATAACATAGCTCTGATTGAAGTTTTGGAGCTTGTTGTATCCGATTCCATAGTTAACGTATTTCCAATTTCCGGTGCTTTCTGAAACCCCGACCATGCCGATTTGAGGGACATGGAATTGGAATTCACTCTGGCTGTTTTGTTCGTTTTTGTAATCGGTATTTGTGTTGAAGCCGCTTATTCCAAAAGTCAAAGCCATTTCACTTCTTCGGTACACGGCAATGCCTGCTGGATTTATTGCGAGTGATGTGAAGTCACCTCCCAAAGCACCGAAAGCACCTGCCATGCCTGAAGCACGAGCCGTTCCAAAGGGTTCAGTCAAACTGTATCGCAACGCGTCTGTCTCATTCTGTCCGTGAAGGACAAGGGTAGCGCAAAGCAGAGGCAGTATTCCTGCCAGTTTAAAAAAATGAGTCATGAGCGTTATTTTCTAGGTGTACGTCCAGAGCCGCCACCTGAACCTGAGCCAGAACCTCCGTTTGTGCGGCTTCCTCCACTTGATCCCCCACCGTTAGGTGTACGTCCGCCACCATTGCTTGGAGGTGTAGGTGTACGGTCAATGCCTCCGCCACCATTCGTATTGCGAGAGTTGTCGCGATTCCCGCTGTTGCCGTTGTTCCCTGGGGTAGTTCCAAAGAAGTCCCAAACACCACCACGGTTTTTCTGCCTATCGGTTTTAATTTCCGGTGCCGGATTGGCAGGTGGGCGTTTCGAATCTCTCGGAGAAATAGCTTCAGAGGCAGGTTTGTCGATTTGTCCTCCCGGAATTTTAGAGTCTATCTGCAGGCGATTCGCTGGATTGTAAAGCGTGCCACCCGTGTAGGTGCTGTTGTATACAGACCCACTGCTCATTTGCGGACGATGTCCGTATACCGGCATGTTCACCCCATTCACATCACCATAAAAGTTGTTTATGAAAATGTTGTTGCCGAAACCACCATAGCCCCCAAAAGGATAGAAGTTGTTGTTCCACGGATTATTCCAAGGGTTATTCCACGAATTATTCCAAGGGTTGTTCCATCCGTTATTAAAGCCAAACATGTTGTTGCAATATGGGTTGTTCCAGCTATTGAACATGCTGTAGCCGTAGTTGTAATTGTTCCCAAACGGGTAGTTGTAGTTGAACCCGAAGTAGGTTGAAGGCATTCCAAAAGACGACCAGCCCGTTGAGAATCCCATGTTCCAACCCGAGTTGCCGTAGGGCATACAACCATTGAAGTTGTTGAATCCATTGAAGTTATTGAATCCATTGTTTCCGTTGAATCCTCCGTAAGGATTGTAGCTAAATGGAGCGTTGTAATTATTGATCGTCATTTGATCGGATGAATAGGTGGAAGATCTACCTTCGTCCCAATAATCATCAGATTGCTGACCGTCTTCGATGGTTTCGCTTTCAGTGCTCGCTTGAGCATTGTAATAATCGGTAATGTAAACGTCACCCGGCGAATAATAAAGATCGTCGTTTTCATACGACGTCATCATTTGTCCGCTTTGACAAGCACTTAACAAGACTCCGAAGAATCCGAATAAGGCGACGAAATAAATTGAATTTTTCATGATGCAAAATTTATGGTCGGCATCGTTACAAACCTACAACTACCAAGGTAATAAATTTGTTACTTTGCAACTGTTAAAAACCCTCAATAATTATACCAGCGATGGCGAACTTAACAACCCGCGAGGCCGATTATTCGAAATGGTACAACGAGATCGTGGAGCAAGCAGATTTGGCTCAGCACTCGGATGTAAAAGGATGCATGGTTATTAAGCCTTATGGCTATGCGATATGGGAGAACATGCGCGACGTGTTGGACCGTTTTTTTAAGGAGACCGGACACCAGAATGCGTATTTCCCTTTGTTCATTCCGAAATCGTATATGAGTCGTGAAGCGGCACACGTGGAAGGATTTGCGAAAGAATGTGCAGTAGTAACGCACTACCGTTTGAAGGTAGATGAGAATACAGGTGAGATAATTGTCGATCCAGACGCGAAACTGTCAGAAGAACTGATCGTACGTCCGACCTCAGAAACCATCATTTGGAACACATACAAAGGATGGATTCAGAGTTACCGCGACCTACCGATTTTGATCAACCAATGGGCGAATGTTGTTCGTTGGGAAATGCGTACACGATTGTTTTTGCGAACTTCAGAGTTTTTGTGGCAAGAAGGACATACGGCCCATTCCACCAAAACAGAAGCGATACAAGAAGCACGCATGATGTTGGATGTGTACGAGAAGTTTGCTGAAGAATGGATGGCGATGCCAGTAATCAAAGGTGTGAAAACAGCCAATGAGCGATTCGCAGGAGCTGAAGATACGTATTGCATTGAGGCTTTGATGCAAGATGGTAAGGCGCTTCAAGCCGGTACGTCGCACTTTTTGGGTCAGAACTTCGCGAAGGCGTTCGACGTGAAATTTGCCAGCAAAGAAGGAACCATGGATTATGTATGGGCTACTTCTTGGGGTGTTTCTACGCGATTGATGGGAGCACTTATCATGACCCACTCTGATGATAAAGGATTGGTGGTGCCACCTAAATTGGCGCCATTGCAAGTTGTAATCGTACCTATTTACAAAGACGACAGTCAACTTGAGCAGATTGGAGATGTTGCTCAGGGTATCATGCGGGAGCTGAAGTCGAAAGGCATCAGCGTTAAATTCGACGACGACGATTCGAAGCGTTCAGGATGGAAGTTTGCCGAGTATGAGTTGAAGGGAATACCAGTCCGTTTGGCCATGGGTCCACGCGATTTGGAGAACAAAACCATTGAAGTGGTGCGTCGCGATACAGGAGAGAAGCAGCTTGTTGCCCTCGATAACGTTGTGAGTCATGTAGAGCAGTTGATGGTTGATATTCAGCAAAACCTCTTCAATCGCGCGAAAGATTTCCGCTCAGCCAACATCACCAAAGTTGAAAATTGGGATGAGTTTTTATCTACCTTGAAGAACAAAGGTGGATTTATCTCAGCACATTGGGATGGAACACCTGAAACAGAAGATAAAATCAAAGAACTAACCAAAGCGACGATACGCTGCATTCCGCTCGATGCAGAACAAGAAGAAGGGAAATGTGTTTATTCAGGAGCGCCTTCACATCAGCGTGTTTTATTCGCAATAGCCTATTGATATGGATGAATCAAGAGAATTGATCTTAAACATGATCAAAGAACGTTCTGTGTTAAAGCAAGACGTTTATGCATGCACGAAATCTGTTTTTGAAGACTTGAAAGTGACCTTGAAAGAGGTTGTTGACGAGATCAAAGAGCGCTTTGGTGAAACAGATAGCCGTGTTGAATTCTACTTTAAAGAGAAAGGAGAATACGAAGCAGAGGTGAAGATTGCAGGTGATGTATTGGTTTTCTACATGCACACCAACGTTTTCCAGTTCGATAAGTCGCACAGCGTATGGCAGAGCAGCTATTTGCGCGACAATGAATTGAACGGGTATGTAGGTGTGATCAATATCTACAACTTCTTGGCAGACTCGCTTAAGTATCAGCGATACAACGACTTTGGATACATGATTGGACGGTTGTTTGTGAACAAAGACAACCACTTCATGGTGCAAGGAAAGCGTCAATTGGGCTATTTGTACAACGATTTCATGAATGCCACCATCACCAAAGAACAACTCAAGAGCATTGTCGAGTCGGCAATCATCTACACATTGGGCTTCGACTTGTACACGCCTCCGTATCAGGCTGTTCAGGAAGTAACTTTGGGAGAAATTGAGGCGGCAAACATGCATTTACGCATGGCTACAGGCAAGCGCTTGGGCTTCAAGTTCAGCTTCGACGACGAGATTGGTGATTAAATCTTGCTGTTTTTTTGCAAATATGAAAAGAGTGCATATATTTGCACTCCGAAATTTTAAGGCCCGTTCGTCTAGGGGTTAGGACGCCAGGTTTTCATCCTGGTAGCAGGGGTTCGATTCCCCTACGGGCTACTAAACAGAATGAAAAAAAAGCGAGATCAAATGGTCTCGCTTTTTTTGTGTCCGAATTTGGCAGTTCATGTGCGAAAGTGGTTGGTTTGAATTCAGATCTATGATTTAAGTAGATTCTAATTTTCTTATCTTGCATTAAAGCCTTTACCGATGCGAAAGTTCTTATTTCTCCTGCTCACGCTGCCTGTTGTAAGCTATGCTCAATCTTGTGATCCTGCCAATGGGAATGTTTTGATATATGCCAACTACGATGGTGGTGTCATCAATATCAACTGCAACGAAAATATTCCGAACCTAAAGATCGGGGTGTGCACGTATGAAGATTGCCAGATCAATATTACTGGGCCGTTTGCGGGCAATGTTACCCAGGTTATTTACGCGGGTTTTCAGGGCAATAACGACAACTGCAATTCAGGCGTAAACACAACAAGTATTGCAGGCGTTCCAGCAGGAATCACCTCGGTGTTGTTCGCGCCACCAGGGGTGCTTCCAGATTCCAATGGCAATTCCAGTATCATATGCGCTTACAGTTGTGGCGCAGGAAACCAAGGAGGTTGCAACACAGCCAATCAGGTTGTGGCGTATTTCTTAAACCAGTTTGGAGGTACGTTGCACACGTATCATACGCAGTATGAATGCTGGGGTGGACAAACATTCAACACAAGTGATGATCTGTGTTGTGGTGTTTCACTTCCTGGAGTGGAAGCTTCTTTTACTGCTTCTGACCCCATCGTTTGTGTAGGGCAGTGCATTGATTTTACTTCTGCGGTATCGGGCAATCCGACAGGGTATGATTGGTTTTTTGAGGGGGCACAGACATTGAGTTCGGCGTCACCCAATCCTACAGGAGTTTGTTACTTGGTAGCAGGGAACTATTCGGCTGAACTCACAGCTTTCAACGCGTCTTCAAGCGATTTTTATTCTATTCCTATTTCGGTGATTTCGTGCGGTGTACCGGGTTGTACATATCCATTGGCCACCAACTTCAACCCCCTAGCCACAGTAGACGATCTTACTTGCCAATTCGATTGTGCAGCAGCTTGCATGGGCGACCTTACCGAAGACGGGATTATAAACGCAGCTGATTTGCTCCTTTTCTTAGGGGTTTTTGGAACCACTTGTGACTAAATCAAATCGATGATGTGAAAGTGAAATAGGGTTGTGAGGTTTTACCTTATGCCGACTCTATTCACTTCTTTTATTTCACGAGAAGTGATTATTTGACAGAGGCATTGAAGGCCAGAGCCTGCTCGATCCAGAAATCGAGATCGACCTCCAAGTCAAATCCTTCTGGGTAAACGAAGATAAAGCCTTTCATTTCTCTGCCCGTAAAATCCATGCTGCGACAACCGTCGCGTAAGAGCAGGTTTTCATAATGTACCTTTCCAACACGAACCATCAAGCGGTCTTGTTTGGATGTTTTGTCTTTATCGACCCCAACACACATCTTTTCATTGACCATAAAAATCAACCCTCCCATCATTTTCTTTTCGGCGGTGATGTTTGCTTTTGAAAGGGCGTTGCGGACGCGTTCTGCGAGGTAATCGCTATATGCCATAGATGTCATCAGTTTGCAGGGTTCTTTCAAAGAAAGGCATTTTCGTACAAAAGAGATGTCCTGATACGCTTTGTTCTTTTCGAACACGCATATCAGGACATCTCAAAAGTTAAAAGAAACTGTGCTCTTGTTCAGTAAAGGTTACGGACAAGAAGTGTTGAATAAACCAAAGAATATCAACATGTCGCCAGCATTCACTGCTCCATCGTTGTTCATGTCGGTTGGACAACTTTCAGTACAACCAAACTGACCGAGCAACACAAGTAAATCGCCAACGTTGATGAATCCATCTTGGTTAAAGTCGCCTATACATGGAGCGACTTCATTGCCTTCCACAAGACCATTGCAATCGTTGTCGAGGCCTTCACCGGTTCCCATGGCTCCAGGGTAAACGGTGTCTAAAGTATCATCACAATCGGTATTGTCGAGCACAAAGCCAACTTGTGGAGCGCACAAACTAACAGCAGGTGCAGCACCAAAGCCATCGCCATCGGCATCGGTATAATAAGTAGTTGGATAAGTGCAGCTGCCATCGTCGCATCCAGCCGCCGGGTTGAAGTTACACGCGTTCACATCGGTACATCCAGCGATTGAGCTGCCGCCACAAATGCCACACGCATCGAGCGTCAGACAGCTACCATCGTCACATCCAGCCGCCG
>JANRAA010000293.1 GCA_030728235.1 Flavobacteriales bacterium | reverse complement strand
ATGAAGTATTCACCCATTGCAAGGCGCCTGATTCGTTGTCGTGAAAAAGCACCCATCCGGCATTTGGTAATTCTGATTCTCCTGGATCAACTGTGCGTATAGCGACGACATCGTGCTTCCGCGCTGTAATGCGCAGAGAGCGGTCGAAACCAGAATCCATAAAATCAGAGAGCACGAAGCAGATGGCTTTTTTCTTGAGCGCCGAGTTTAAGAAGTCCAATGCCATTCGAATATCGGTCCCTTTGCCTTCTGGTTTGAAGTCGAGCAGTTCGCGAATGATTCGTAAAATATGAGATTTCCCTTTTTTCGGCGGGATGAAACGTTCTATGCGATCGGTGAAAAACAGCACACCGATTTTATCATTGTTTTGAATTGCGCTAAATGCCAGCACTGCAGTTAGTTCAGTGATGAGTTGACGTTTCAATTGATTTCGCGTTCCAAAATTTCCGCTTCCAGAAAGGTCTACCAGCATGATTACTGTTAGTTCGCGCTCTTCTTCAAAAACCTTCACGTAGGGGTGTCCCATGCGCGCCGTCACATTCCAGTCGATGGTGCGGATTTCATCACCATGCTGGTATTCGCGGTTTTCGCTGAAGGCCATACCCCGTCCTTTAAACGCGCTGTGGTATTCACCAGAAAAAATCTGATTGCTCAAACCACGCGTACGAATTTCGATGGCCCGAACTTTTTTGAGTAGCTCCGTCGTTTCCATGCGATCAGATGACGATGGCTGGGCCATCAAGGAACTTCAACTTTGTTCAGGATTTCTGTTATGATTTGTTCTTGCGTAATGTTTTCTGCTTCCGCCTCGAATGTTAGTCCGATGCGGTGACGCATTACATCCATACAAACTGCCCGAACGTCTTCTGGGATGACAAATCCACGGTGGTTGATGAAGGCGTATGCTTTTGCTGCCATGGCCATTCCGATCGACGCCCTTGGAGATCCGCCGAAGGCGATAAGATTCGACAGGTGTCCGAGACCGTATTCTTCTGGATTTCGGGAGGCAAAAACGATATCGACGATGTACTGTTCGATTTTTTCATCCATGTACACCTCGCGCACCATTTTCCGCGCAGCGATGATGTCTTCTTGCGTAATTACTTGTTGCGGTTTCTGCGATTCACCGGAAGCGATGTTTGATCGGATGATCTTTTTTTCTTCTTCTCTCGAAGGATATCCGATAACAACTTTCAATAAGAAACGGTCTACCTGTGCTTCAGGCAGCGGGTATGTTCCTTCTTGTTCAACTGGGTTTTGGGTTGCGAGAACGAGAAACGGTTCTGGAAGTTTGAATGTTTCAGGACCGATGGTTACTTGTTTCTCTTGCATCGCTTCTAGCAAGGCACTTTGCACCTTTGCTGGAGCGCGGTTTATTTCATCGGCAAGGATGAAGTTTGCGAAAAGAGGACCTTTTTTTACTGTAAACTCTTCCTTTTTCTGGTTGTAAATCATGGTTCCCACCAAGTCGGCAGGCAAAAGATCTGGAGTAAATTGAATGCGTGAAAATTGCACGCTGGCGGTTTCAGATAGCGACTTGATGGCTAACGTTTTTGCCAATCCAGGCACGCCCTCAAGAAGTATGTGTCCGTTGGCCAATAGCCCGATCATCAGTTTTTCAACCATGTCGTGCTGGCCAATGATCACTTTCCCCATTTCGAGGTTGACCAAATCAATGAAGGCACTTGCTCTTTCAATACGTTCATTCAGAGCACGAATGTCGCTTGATTGCAACGTTCCGATATCTGTCATTCCAGTCATTTCTTGTTCCATATTGAGTTTATAGTGTCTGCGCGGTATTTTCTGTCAGTTAGTTTCATGCGCGTTACAAATTTCTAGATTGATTGCTGAGCAAACCCTAGAAGCGCGTTAAAAGTTGTTAAGGGGCGCAAGATAATATATGTAACGGCACCTGCAAAATCATCTACTCTCTTCTGGATTTTTGAAAAGTGATGCCGAATGGTGAATAAAATGGTTCATGAACAGACGGGCTTTTCATGTCATAATATGATCTTTGGGTATGGCAGAAAAAGACGTACACTTTAAAGATGTGATTGGCTGTGTAGCTGATTTTCACGATGTATTTTTGATTGGCAATGCAGCAGAACCGGTAGGCAAAATCTCGCAGGCTGATTACGAGCTTCGTCATCGATTGATGGCTGAGGAGAACGATGAATATTTGGAAGCTGCTCAACGCGGCGACTTGGTAGAGATCGCCGATGCGCTAGGAGATCAGTTGTATATTTTGTGTGGAACCATATTGAAACATGGTTTGCAACATAAAATAGCTGATGTATTCATGGAGATTCAGCGCAGTAACATGTCTAAATTAGACAGTGACGGGAAACCTATTGTCCGCGAAGACGGCAAGATTTTAAAAAGTGAGCATTACTTCCGACCAGACATCCGCAAAGTGTTGGTTGAACATTTGGAAGAGGTGAATCACTAATTCGAATATCAAGAACTCAGAACCACCTTTTTTGGTGGTTTTTTTATATTAACTGCCATGATAGATTTAGCACCACGATTTGCGAAAGCGCAGACATCCGCTTTTGGGCTATGGGCCTTGAATTTTATTTTACTCAGGGGTATACCTTTTAATAAGCCACACAAACTGTGTATCAAGCATTTGTCTGAAAGTGAGGTGCACGTTCACATCCCTTTTAATCGGAAGAATAAGAATCACATTGGCGGTTTGCATGCCTGTGTTTTGGCAACAGCGGCCGAGTACAGCACGGGGTTATTGCTACTTCAGCATCTGGGCACCGCCCAATACCGATTGATCATGCAAAACCTATCGGTCGACTATCATTATCAAGGCAAAACAGATGGCGTTGTTAAGTATACATTAACAGCTTCCGAATTGATGAACGATATTGAAACGCAACTGGGAAGTGCCGATTCTGCAACCCGAATTTGTGAGGTTGGGGTTCATGACGTGCAAGGCAACAAATTGTGTACGGCAAAAGTAACATGGCAGATAAAGCCATGGACGAAAGTAAGGACCAAGTAAACAAATTGGTATTGACTTGTTTATCGTCCTAAAATGCGCGTATGATGCGGATTCTTACTAACTTTGCACTCCGAAAAATATTTATATGATTAATGTTACCCTACCTGATGGATCTGTTCGACAGATTGAGAAAGGTACCTCTTCATTTGAAGTGGCTCGTTCGATAAGCGAAGGACTAGCGCGAAATGTGCTAGCAGCAGAAGTAAACGGAGAGATTCGCGACCTAGGTCGACCGATTGATGCCGATTGTACGTTGCGCTTGTTGACGTGGGAGGAAGACGGAGGAAAGTCTACTTTTTGGCACTCAGGAGCACACTTGATGGCCGAAGCACTTGAGCTTCTATATCCAGGCGTTAAATTCTGGGTAGGTCCGCCGGTTGAAAACGGATTTTACTACGATGTAGATTTCGGCGGTATGGCCTTCTCAGACAAAGATTTTGAAGCGTTGGAGCAGAAGATGCTTGAACTTGCTCGAAATGAGAACGAATATGTCCGCAAAGAAATCAGCAAAGCCGATGCAATAGCGTACTTCACCGAGAAAGGCGATCATTATAAGCTTGATTTGTTGGAGAATTTGGAAGACGGACAAATTACGTTTTACACCCAGGGTGGATTTACCGATTTATGTCGTGGACCGCACATTCCGAACACAAGCTTTATAAAAGCTGTGAAGATTATGAATGTGGCAGGTGCGTATTGGAAAGGTGATGAGAAGAATAAGCAGTTGACCCGTATTTACGGTGTTGCTTTTCCGAAGCAGAAGCAATTGAAAGAATACCTTGAATTGTTGGAAGAGGCGCGCAAGCGCGATCACCGCAAGTTGGGTAAAGAGTTGGATTTGTTTCACTTTTCAGAGAAGGTCGGACAAGGTTTACCGCTTTGGTTGCCGAAAGGGGCTGAGTTGCGGGCGCGTTTGGAGACATTTTTGAAAGAGGCCCAGCGCAAAGCTGGTTATCAGCCGGTAATTACACCGCACATTGCGAATAAAGAATTGTATGTGACTTCAGGTCACTTTGCAAAATATGGAGCCGACAGTTTTCAGCCGATTTTAACACCTGCTGAAGGCGAAGTTTATTTGCTAAAGCCGATGAACTGTCCGCACCACTGCGAAATCTACAAAAGCCGTCCGCGTTCCTACAAAGACCTCCCGATTCGCTATGCCGAGTTTGGAACCGTTTATCGTTATGAGCAGAGCGGAGAATTGCATGGGTTGACAAGGGTGCGTGGATTTACGCAAGATGACGCCCACATTTTCTGTACTGTTGATCAGGTGAAGGAAGAAGTAGGAAAGGTGATCGACTTGGTGATGTACATTTTCGATGTTTTGGATTTCAAAGATTACGTAGCACAGGTATCGTTGCGTGACCCTGAGAACCCAGCCAAGTATATAGGTAGCGATGAGAACTGGGAGAAGGCAGAGCGTTCTATTCAGGAAATCGCGAACGAGAAAGGTTTGAAGACTGTTGTCGAGTATGGAGAAGCGGCATTTTACGGACCGAAGCTAGACTTTATGGTGCGTGACGCCATTGGACGTAAGTGGCAGTTGGGAACTGTTCAGATAGATTACAACTTGCCAGAGCGTTTTGAATTGGAGTATGTGGGGGCCGACAATGCCCGTCACCGTCCGGTTATGATTCACAGAGCACCGTTTGGGTCGATGGAGCGATTCGTTGCGATTTTGATTGAACACTGCGCAGGAAAATTCCCATTGTGGTTGACGCCAGAGCAGGTAAAAATCATTCCAGTTGGAGAACGTTTCAACGAATATGCGATTGAGCTTTTGGAAGTCCTTAAAAATTCCGATATTCGCGCCCTCTTAGACTTACGTGCCGAGAAAGTTGGTAAGAAAATACGAGAGGCAGAGTTGGAAAAAATTCCATATATGCTGATTGTAGGAGAAGAAGAAGTCGCTAATAACACCGTCTCTGTAAGGAAGCAAGGTGAAGGGGGTGACCTCGGAACAATGTCGGTAGAGGATTTTGTGAACCACATCAATAGTGAGGTTCGGAAAATGTTAAAGCAGTAATAATTAAACGATAGAGCCATAGCAATACGAAGAAAAAGGAGCAAAGCTCCCGGTAGGGTGCAGCGCGAGGATCAACACCGGATAAACCGAAGGATCCTAGCCAAAGAGGTGCGCCTTGTCGGCGAGAACATCGAACAGGGGATAGTTTCTCTGGACGAAGCTCTACGCCTAGCTGAGGAACAAGAGGTAGATCTTGTTGAGATTTCACCAAATGCAGACCCGCCGGTTTGCAGAATAGTGGATTATAACAAGTTTTTATACTCTCAGAAGAAGAAAGATAAGGAGTTGAAAGCCAAGCAACTTAAGGTTGTGATCAAGGAAATTCGGTTTGGACCGAACACTGACGATCACGATTTTGACTTCAAGTTGAACCACGCTCGTAAATTCCTTGAAGAAGGTGCAAAGGTGAAAGCCTACGTATTCTTTAAAGGACGTTCTATCGTATTTAAGGAGAGAGGTGAAATTCTCTTGCTTAAATTTGCTCAAGAGTTGGAAGATGTTGCCGCTGTTGAACAAATGCCAAGGTTAGAAGGAAAACGGATGATCATGATGTTCAATCCGAAGAAGAAAAAGTAAATAAATAAACCGGACGGTTATGCCGAAGTCAAAAACAAAGTCAAGCGCCAAGAAGCGCTTTAAGTTCACCGGAACCGGGAAGATCAAGCGTAAGCACGCCTTCAAAAGTCACATCTTGACCAAGAAGTCGACAAAGCGTAAGCGCAATCTGACCGCGTTCACTACAGTGGACAAAGCTGATGTTAAGAGCATCAAAGCACAATTGTGCGCCTAAGAAACCAAATTTGGTAATGTTTAACCCGATCTGCAGTCAAACAAGAGCTTTTTAGCCGCTGTAGATCTAAAAACAAAAAGAAATGCCTCGTTCAAAGAATGCAGTAGCAGCAAGGGCGCGCCGGAAGAAGGCGCTGAAAATGGCCCGTGGTTATTACGGAGCACGTAAAAACGTGTGGACCGTAGCAAAGAATGCCATCGAGAAAGGACTTAAGTATGCGTACGCTGGTCGTAAGCAACGTAAGCGTCAGTTCCGTCGTTTGTGGATTCAGCGTATCAACGCTGGGGTTCGTCCGCACGGAATGTCTTACTCTGAGTTCATCGGAAAATTGCACGCAAACAATATCGATCTAAACCGTAAGGTTTTGGCTGACTTAGCATTGAATCATCCAGCAGCTTTCAAAGCGGTTGTTGATCAAGTGAAATAAGCTGATCGCTCTAAAATATCAAAGCCCGTTGTATACTGTTACAACGGGCTTTTTTGCGTTTGAACATTCTCAATTCCCACACTAAAACGTTATCTTCGTTCTGTTAGAAAAAGGTCATATGAAGAGAGAAATCGTAAGAATACTTGTGGTCTTGATAGTCGCAATAATTAGCGCTTCAAGCGGCTCTGCTCAAGATAAAAAAGATACGCTGTATCGGCATAACAAGGCATTGAATAGCATCTCCTTGCCTAAAAACATGAAATGGTACAATACCAATCGTGAGTTTAAAATAGACGGTATTTTTAATAAGATAGTAGTCATTCATGTTTGGGAGCCTGGAAGCATTTTCCACGATGAGTCTATTTTAAGAGCCAATGAGATTCAACGCGAACGACGTGATGTAGTCATTATGACCATCTTAAATTCTTCTAATAAGGAGTATGGGCCTGAGATGGTTGCTGATATTGTCAAAGCTTATGAAATCAACCACCCGGTGGCTGTAGCGAATGATTTTACTTCTCTCAAGCTGATTACAAATGAATTTCCGGTGATGGTCATGACCTTGAACCAAGGCGAACGAATGGCTGAATATGCAGGGAAATCATGCGGAAACCAAGTGCAAGAAATACTTGAGAAGATGACTCAATTGGGTGGTGGAGAGCTGTTGAATATCACCGATATCAAAACCCAAATCAACTTGCCAGCAGTAGCAACAACAGGTGTCTTCTTGCAACCAAACACTTTAGAGGCGTCTGATAAAGAGCAACGATTTTATGTTGCTGATGCATTGCACAATCGGGTTATTATGATGGATGTAAGCGGCTCGGTTTCGGAAACAATTGGTTCAGGAGTTCAAGGTTATAGAGATGGTACTTTTGGGAATTGCCAACTGAATTATCCAACAGGTGTGGCAATCGATAATGAGAACAGGCAATTGTATATTTCTGAACCGCTCAATCACACGGTTCGCAGGGTAGATTTGAAGACAGGTGAAGTAAAAACTATTCTAGGGAATGGGGTGCAAGCAGCAGGACTTGTGACAATGATTGATAGCACGAACAGTTCGATATCTTACCCTACAGATATTACTTTTTTCAATGGTACCCTCCTAATAACCATGTCTGGATGGAACCAAATATGGGAGTATTCTCCAGCTACGAAACAGGCGAAGGTGAAAATTGGTAGTGGATTGAAAACGACTTTCGATGGTAGTTTTCAAGAGGCTTCGTTTGATGTTCCTCAGCGCATCACTTACGATGGAAATGGCAATTGTTATGTGTTTGATGCTGGCAGTCAGTCGCTGCGTTTTATTTCTGACGGCAAAGTTACAACCATTGTGGATGCTCAAACGCCCATGCCGTCTTCGACATTCGGAATTCCGATTGTGGGTGATTTTACGTGCAGTGGGTTGAAGTTATACGTGTCAGACTCAGACCGCAACAGAATATTGGTTCTGGAGGATGATAAATGGAAAGTGCTTTCAGGTAGCATTGAAGCAGGAGATGTTGATGGCAAAGGAAAGAAGGCACGATTTGATTGTCCTGGGGGAATTGATATGTCGAACGGACAACTTTTGGTTGTTGATGGATTCAATAACGCCGTCAAAGAGGTGCGATTCAAGAAAGGGAAATCGAAGAAGTTGGAGTTGAAGAATTTGGAAGCGCTGTTTCTGAATTACGAGGCTTACACTGAGGGAGATCGGGTTTATTTGCCTGCCGTTCAGATCGGGGAAGGAATAAACAATATATACATACAGTTCGATTTTAAAGGGAAGTATAGTATTTACAGCGACGGACGCAACGAAGTGGTGTTAGAATCCAATAATTTCAACAGAATCATTTCTGGCTCACCATCACGTGGATTTGTGGAGGTAGAAGTAGAACAAGCAGAATCGAATCAATACATTGATTTGCAACTATATCTTACCGTAAAAGAAAAGGCGACAGGCATTGTATGGTTCAGGCCGGTTTTGCTCGTTGTTCCATTTGAGTATGAAGAGGGTGCGAAAAAAGAGCACGACATCAAGTGGACACCATTTAACTAATTAGTTTCCGAGAACGCGCGATTTAGCAATTGCCGCGGCATCAAAAGCAGGTTGCAATTTGAGAGCGTTTGAGTAATCTTCCAATGCTAGTTGCGGTTTGTTGAGACTTTCGTAGCATAGACCGCGGTTGTAATATGCTTGGAAATAACCAGGGTATATTTCGATGGCTTGTGTGAATGCCATACCCGCGCTATCATATTTTTGCAAGTATTCGAGATATATGTATCCCTTGTTGTACGCCGCTGTTGCGTTTTGAGGGTCGATTTCAAGAATTTCGTCGTACAATTTAAATGCTGAATTGTATCTGGTTTTGTCTTTGAAGCCAGTATCTTGAAGGTAAATTGCCTTGTTATAACGAGCTTCAACAGAAGCCGGACGAATCTCGATAGCTGTAGTGTAATATTCCAACGCGAGGTCTGATTTTGCCGAGGCATAGAGCAAGGCCACTTCAATGTAGGCATCATAGTAATCTGGGTCAACTTCGATCGCTGTTTGGTACGATGAAGCAGCAAGTGTTGTGTCGCCTGTTTCTTTATAAATACGCCCTTTCATGTAATAAGCGAAAGGCAATTGCTCGTTTACTTCCAGGGCTGCATTGATTTTATCGAAGGCGATTCCGTATTGTTTTAAATGGATGTTTATTTCTCCAAGCATGAGCAGGCAATCTGTTTCACTTGCGTTGTGAGTGATGCATCGGTCGCAGTCGGCTGTGGCTTCAGGAATTGCACCTTGATTATAGAACAGTTGCGCGCGTTGATAGTAGATATCAGACCTTGTTGAGTCGGCAATGAGTGCCAACTTGAAATCACCAAACGCTTGCTCTATTTGATTGTTTTCGATGTAATAATTTGCGCGGCGGACATAGTTGTTTGGGTCGTTCGGGGCATCGAGTATGGCCTTGTTCAATTCTTCCAAAGTAGGGTCTACAGAAGGTTGTTGAATTTCAGTGCTTTCTTCAGGTTTCGGGGTCTCGCATGCAGCGAGGATAAAGAAAGATCCGAAAATAAGGATGGTGGTCGTTTTAATGAGTGTCCGCATCAGCGTAAAGTTCTTTTCACAGTAAGTTCAGTGCGAAGATAAAAAACAAAGCCCTCGCTGCGTGTGCAAACGAGGGCTTTGGAAGTAGAATATTCAGGAATAATTGCTTTTGGAACCTTCCTTATTTCTTGAGTAGCTCTTTGATTTTGTTCTCGAGCTCGTCCATAAGTTCTGGATTGTCTTCTAGCAATTGCTTCACGGCATCACGTCCTTGTCCGAGTTTTGTTTCTCCATACGAGAACCAAGAACCACTTTTCTTGATGACATTCAATTCAACACCGAGGTCAATGACTTCACCTGTTTTGCTTATTCCAGCTCCGTACATGATATCAAACTCAGCTTTTTGGAATGGTGGAGCAACTTTGTTTTTCACCACTTTCACCTTTGTTCTGTTACCAATGGCATTTTCCCCGTCTTTGATCTGAGTGGCTCGGCGAATGTCGAGACGCACAGAGGCATAGAATTTCAATGCATTACCACCTGTGGTTGTTTCTGGGTTGCCGAACATAACACCAATTTTTTCGCGCAGTTGGTTGATGAAGATGCAACAACATCCAGTTTTGCTGATTGTTGAGGTCAGCTTACGGAGTGCTTTCGACATAAGGCGAGCTTGCAGACCCACTTGTGAATCCGACATTTCGCCTTCAATTTCAGCTCTTGGAGTAAGTGCTGCAACGGAGTCGATTACAATCAAATCAATCGCGCCAGAGCGGATCAAGTTATCAGCAATTTCAAGTGCTTGTTCACCGTTATCGGGCTGAGAAACGAGAAGGTTCTCGGTGTCGACCCCAAGATGTTCAGCATAAAACTTATCAAAAGCGTGCTCAGCATCTATAAAAGCGCAAATACCTCCGATTTTCTGAGCTTGAGCAATGGCGTGAATAGCCAATGTTGTTTTACCTGAAGATTCAGGACCGTATATTTCGATGATACGACCCTTCGGGTAACCACCAATTCCAAGCGCAAGGTCAAGAGTTAATGATCCAGAAGGAATCACTTCCATAATCTCTACCGGATTGTCACCCAATTTCATGACTGCGCCTTTACCGTATGTCTTTTCAAGCTTATCGAGCGTTAGCTGCAACGCCTTTAGCTTCTCCTTGTTTACTTCTGTTGCCATGAATAATAATTTTGGCTAAAGTATCTATTTAAGAACGTAAAGTATTTACGTACCGCCGCGAATTTGTCAACGGTATGTATTTTTTTGTGAATGCACTAAATCTGGAAACCTTCCTTGATTTGTTGGTTGTGTTCTTTCGCTTTTACTTTTTCAATGATGTCTACCAACACCCCATTTTCGTCGATCAAAAATGTAGTGCGATGAATGCCGTCAAATTCTTTGCCCATGAATTTTTTAGGTCCCCACACACCATACATATTTAATAAGGTATGATCGACATCCGCGATGAGCGAAAAATTTAAATTGTGTTTTGCGATGAACTTAGTGTGCGATTTAGTGTCGTCGGCGCTAACTCCGAGGACGTATATATTGTTCGCAACCAGATCGTCGTAGTTGTCGCGAATATTACACGCTTGATCTGTGCAGGTTGGCGTCGCATCTTTTGGATAAAAGTAAAGAGCAAGTTTTTTTCCAGCATAATCATTCAGAGATACGGCAGAGCCATCTTCCAAAGTGGCGGTGAATTGCGGAGCTGGTTTTCCAATGTTTGGTTTGTTCATTTCATCTGTTTTAGTGAGTGTACATTTAATAACAACCGCTCAAAATGGATTAGGTTTAATATATCGACTAAATGTTGTTAATAAAAGACGAGTGTTTAGATATACAAGACAAAGACACTGTGTATACCTTTGTAGCAGTTATTTCACGAAAGTGACTAACCAATGAAAACAATTATCTGAATTTATTCTAAATCCTAATCAACTATGAGTTACTCTACGATGTTCAAAAGCATCGGAAACGTACAAAGTTCAAGGTGGATTGCGGTTACTGTGTTCTTGTTGGGAGGCCTCTTGGCTTTGCCTTCAAGTTCATTTGCTGCTTTAACATCTTCAACTTCTATTTCCGCGGCTAAGAGTTCTTTGAGCTCTACGATGTGGGGAGGTGCAACGATGTCGTTTACACTTTCTAACGCATTAACAAGTCCTGCTGATCAGGGCGATTGTGACCCGAATGTGATGATCACATGTCCGGGAGAAGTTACTATTGAATGCACTGCATCCATCAGTCCTGATGAGATCGGTTGGCCTTCAGTAGCTGTTGACACTTGTTTTGGAGAAGAAGTTGTCTTGAACTTCACTGATGAGGTTATTTCTGAAGGTTGTACTTCAGTGATAGCTCGCACGTGGGTTGCGACGGCTGGTGCTTCAGTAGACATGTGCACACAGACGATCACTTTGATTGATCTTACTGGTCCAGTAGTTAACGTACCTGAAGATGTATTGGTTCAGTGTATTGAAGAAGTACCGGCTCCACAAGAAGTGTCTGCTGAAGATGCTTGTAACGAGGTTTCGTCAATCGAGATCTTCACAAGTGAGACAGGCTTCCCAATTGAGGAGTGTGTTACTTCTACAGCATTTGGTCCAGGAAACGACTGGGCAGTGTGGTTGCCAACGCTTCACGCTGATGGTATCACAACCAACGATGCATTTATTCCAAACGGACCTTTGACGTTTGTGAAGTTCAACGACGGAACAGCGCACCTATTCGGAAATGTTGTAAACGCAAGTGACGCAACACAAGGATTTGATGTAGACTTCTGGTTTGAGAACGGAACAGATTGGACTGGTTGGTCAGCACAAGGACGTTTGCCGAAGGATGATCTTAACTTGGCTGCTGCAGGTGGAAACTTGTGGACGACTTGGGACTTCTTTGAGATGGTAAACGGATTCTCTACCTTGACAGGTACAGGTTCATTAGCTGGATCAACACTTTCAATGTACCACATGCCAAGCAACTATATGTTCGGCTTCCAGTGTGGTCTTGCTGCTAACAACAAGAACTCAAACTTCGGTATGAGTGGATGGTTCACCTACGACGGTGTCATCAACGGAGAGCAGGTAGAAGGTCACGGTGACGTGAACGTAGACAAAGAGTGTGTTCCATCAAACGAGCAAGAATGTGTGAATGACGATTCATTCACCTATATGTATCGCGCGGTTGATAGCTGCGGAAATGCAACCATCGCTTCTTACCAAGTGATCGTTCATGACGATATGGGTCCTGAATTTACAGTAGTACCAGAAGACCTAGTTGTAGAATGCGACATGGTTCCAGTACCTGTATTTGAAGGTGTTGAAGCAGTTGATAACTGTGATTGTGGTGTGACTCAGATTCTTTACTTGGGTGAGTCAGACATCGAAGGTGACAACTGTAACTACAGCTTCACCCGCACATGGGCAGCATTTGACTGCTGTGGTAATCGTTCTGATTACTTCCAAACAATCACTGTAGTTGATACTACTGCACCAGAATTCACATACGTTCCTGCTGAGGCTACTTTCGAATGTAGCGAAGATATCATCTATGAGATGGCAGAAGGAACCGACAACTGTGGAACAGCAACTGTAACGGTAAGCGAAGAAGTAATCGAAGGCGATTGTCCGAACGAATACACTTTGATCCGCACATTCACCATCACTGATGAGTGTTTGAACGCGAACACCGCTACACAAACTATCAACGTAGAAGATACAACAGCACCAGTATTTGGAGACTTCGACGTATATGTACAGGTAGAATGTACAGATGCATCAGGAGTTGAAGGCCCAATGGCTACCGACAACTGCGGTGAGGTTACGATCACATATGAAGATCAACTTCAGTCAGGTGGATGCTTGGGTGTTATTGTTCGTACATACACTGCTACCGACGAATGTGGTAACAGCGTATCTGTAGAACAGTACATCTCATTGCAAGACACCACTGCACCAGTTATCGAGGCACCAGCCGACATGACAGTAGAGTGTGATGCAGTTCCTGCAGCACCAGGTGCAGAAGGCATCGAGATTTATGACAACTGTGGATTGGAAGTAGAAGTTACCTTCACTGAAGAAGTAACTCCAGGCATCTGTGAGAATGCATACACAATCGTATGGACATGGACAGCTGTTGACTACTGTGAAAACATGTCGATGGCTACCACCACAATCACAGTTCAAGACACTACCAACCCTGTATTCGTTGAAGGTCCTGATGATGTAACAGTAGAATGTTCAGACGAATTGCCAGGTGTTGTTTACCCAATTGCAACCGACAACTGTGACGAAGATGTAGTAATCGAGATGACAGAAGAAACCCTTGGTGGTGACTGTCCACAAGAATACACACTACAACGCATCTACCGCGCATTTGACAACTGTGGAAACCAAGCGATCTACGTTCAGAACATCTATGTTGTTGATACAACAGCGCCAGTGTTCCCAGAACTAGGTATGTTGGTATACGAGTGTTCAGATGAGATTCCAGTGATTCTTCCAGCTGCAACCGACAACTGCGATGAGATCGTAGATGTAGTTTACGCAGACGGAGAGATCATGGATGGTAACTGTCCACAAGCATACAGCTTTGAGCGCACATACACTGCTACTGACGACTGTGGAAACAGCTCAACAGCATCGCAGATGATTTATGTAGAAGACACCACAGCACCAGTATTTGATGCTTACGAAGTGTCTATCTCAATGCCATGTG
>JANRAA010000292.1 GCA_030728235.1 Flavobacteriales bacterium | reverse complement strand
GCACACAACGCGAGAGCAACTGGAAACGCTTTACGAACTGGGCTTTCGCCGAATTAGCATCGGGGTGCAATCGTTCAACAAACGCGTTCAATTCCTCATCAACCGCATTCAACCTTTTGAAGTAGTGAAGGAGATCAACGACATGGCACGAAGCATCGGATTTACCTCTGTGAATATGGATATCCTTTACGGACTTCCTCAACAAGGAGTTGATGACGCTTTAGCAGATATCGATACCATCGCTGCATTGCGACCTGATCGAATTGCGTACTATGGATATGCACATGTTCCTTGGAAAGCTGCCGGACAACGTCGCTATTCAGAAGCAGATTTGCCGACAACAAAAGATCGCATTCTAAGCGCTGAATTGGGAAGAGAAAAACTGCTCAACATGGGATACCGCCCCATCGGAATGGATCATTTCGCACTTCCACAAGACGCTCTCTCACAGGCGTTTGAATCGGGCAACCTGCACCGCAACTTCATGGGATACACGGAGCAACATACCGACGTCTTGATCGGACTTGGGGTGTCTTCAATTTCTGAAAACAATCTGGGATACCGACAAAATGAACGCGTTGTTGAGGCGTACGCGGAGATCATCGAAAAAGGTGATTTCCCAATTATCGGCGGACATACCTATACTCCACAAGACGGATATATCAGCACCATCATTTCGAATTTGATGTGCAATATGGAATCTGCATTGCCAGCGATGTTAACCGACGGTCAGTGGGAACAGCTGCGTGCATTGGCAGGAGATGGACTCATAGAACTTTCAGAATCGAAAGTAAAAATAAAAGATCATGCCCGCATGTTCGCCAGGTCGGTGTGCGCTGCAATAGACCCACTGGCACGGTTGGATTCTCAAGTGATGTACGGACAAAATCTATGATATGATCAATCCTTTGACTACACCTACATGCGTGCACTGCGGAAAACCTGCCGAGTCGCCTATAGTGAAAAACGGAAATGCTTTCTGCTGCCACGGCTGCTTGAATGTATTTGAACTATTGGGAGATGGACAATGTGAAGTACCCAACCATAAAAAGCATTGGTCATACGGATATTTAGATCTCGACATCTCAACCAGTGAACATGTCCGCTTCGATAGCGAAGGCCTAGCCTTGATAACCGTTGTATTGCCCGATATGCATTGCGCCTCTTGCGTACAATTCCTCGAACATCTGTATAAGAAGAACAGCGCCATTCAGCAATCGGTGGTCAACTTTCCTCGAAAGGAGTTACGGGTTCGTTTTGATTTCAACGCATTGCCACTTTCTCAATTGGCTGAGCTGCTTGCAAATGCTGGCTATCCGCCTGAAATGCGAGAAAAAGCGAAAGAAGCAAACAAGAAGAAAGAATCGCGGTTGATCGCCCAAATTGGGATCGCAGGTTTCTGTTTCGGCAACATCATGCTGTTCAGCTTTCCCGAATACCTCGGTGCTGAAGATGTGGAGAGTGAATTCCAAAATTTGTTTGCATACTTGAATTTCGGACTTGCACTGCCTGTAATGTTTTTCAGCGGATGGGGCTATTTATCGTCTGCTTTTACAGCAATTAAAAACAAAACAGTAAACCTCGATGTACCAATAAGTATTGGCATGCTCGCCATCTTCTTGAGGTCTGCTTTTGAAGTTATCAGCGCCAGCGGAGCGGGATATTTCGACTCACTGGCCGGACTCGTTTTCTTCCTTTTAATAGGTAAATGGTACCAAGCACGGACGTTTAAAGTACTTTCTTACGACCGCGATTACAAGAGCTACTTCCCTATCGCCGTTATGCGTAAAACGAATGATAACAGAGAGGAATTCGTGCCGATTGGCGAACTGGTTCCGGGCGACGAAATCATCATTCACCATCGTGAAATCATTCCTGCCGACGGGGTTTTGATAGGCGGTGAAGCCACAATCGACTACAGCTTTGTATCAGGAGAAGCCGACCACTTGCGGGTTTACGCGGGCGAAGAAATAAAGGCCGGTGGCCGACAAATGGGAGCATCCATCGCCGTGCGCGTGGAAACACCTGTTGAACAAAGTAAACTGACGCGCCTTTGGAATAGTGAAGCCTTTCTGAAGGATGCGAAAGAAAGCGTTCAAAACCCTGTAGACCGTATCTCAAAACATTTCACTGCCGCCATCCTCGTCATCGCGGGTGTGTCTTTTGCCTATTGGTTCAGAATAGACGAAGCTACTGCTTGGCGCGCTTTCACCGCAACACTGATTGTTGCCTGTCCGTGCGCGCTGGCTCTCACACTCCCATTCACCTTCGGTAGCTCAACACGCATATTTGGTAAACAAGGTATATACCTGAAAAATGCGAACATCATCGAAGTAATGGCGCGCCTGAAACACTTGGTGTTCGACAAAACGGGAACGCTGACAAGGTCGAATGATTACAAGATGGAATGGCGCGGACGTGAACTTTCTGAAGACGAAGTTAGCGCTGTGGCAACAATCACCGACCAAAGTGCTCACCCACTAAGCAGAAAAATCAGCACGACATTTCAAAACAAACGGGTCGCTATTCAAAACTTCAGCGAGATTGAAGGACAGGGTGTGAGTGCCGAAAGTGAAGTAGGCGAAG
>JANRAA010000291.1 GCA_030728235.1 Flavobacteriales bacterium | reverse complement strand
GCCCGTATGAAGATGACAGCGGAACGTGGCTTTCTGCTTTTGTACCCATAAAAAATGCCGACAAAAAAACCATCAGCATACTTCAAGTAGACGAGCAGTTCGACCGATTTATCGATCGTGTTCAAGCCGATTTGGTGAGTGAACTACTCATAGTGCTTGTCATTTTCATCATTGTGATCATTCTGCTTTATCGCAATGTGAGACTTTTACTGCGCAAAGAAGAAATCTTCAAACGCCGATTGGAATACCACAGCGAGTTGATTGAACAAAAGAATAAAGACATCACCGACTCGCTTCACAGCGCGAAAAAAATTCAGAAATCACTGCTTCCCGCCGATGAACTTATTAGCAGTTGCTTTGCTGAAACGGCTCTTGTATTTATGCCACGTGATATCGTTAGCGGCGACTTTTTCTGGCTTTATGAAACAGATAAATTCGTCTTTCTTGCCGTGGCAGATTGCACAGGACATGGGGTACCAGGTGGTTTCATGAGCATGATCGGACAAACGGCCTTAAACGACATTATCGATTTGCAGCCTGAGATAAATTGCGGTGATATTCTCCGTGAATTGAATGTGCGGGTGAAAAAATTGATTCGTCATAGTTCGTCAGACGGCATGGACATAGGATTGTGTCGCTTTGAAAAAGGATCTACCAAAGTCATGTTCGCCGGCGCAAATCGTCCGATATACATCGCAGGCGATGGAGTATCGAAATTGATCAGAGGAGATCGTCAAGGCATCAATGGCTACTTGGATCCTGAACATATTTTCACGACCCACGAACTTCATCTTAACTCGGGTGAATGTATCTATCTGTTCAGCGATGGCTATCAAGATCAATTTGGAGGTGCGAGAGGAAAGAAATTCATGCGCAAACAGCTGTGTTCGCTCATCGATAAAATCTGCACTTGCCACATGACCGAACAAGAAAAAATCCTCAAAAATGCATTCCATGAATGGAGGGGTGGCTTCGATCAGGTCGACGATGTCCTCATCTGGGGAATTCGCATCAGCTGAAAACTTAGATCTAAGAACTACACATGAGCCCTTAACTCCCAATATTTTTTGTCATCTTCATGCCCTCAAATCTGAAGTTGATGAAGAAGCTGGCCCTCCATTGGAAAATATTGATCGCCCTCACTCTTGGTGTTTTATGGGCTATTTTGAGTACCGTCTTACAGTGGAACTCCTTCACAATCAACTATATTAGTCCGTGGGGAACGATCTTCATCAACCTTTTAAAACTCATTGCCATTCCACTCGTTCTCTTCAGTGTCATCAAGGGCATGATGGATTTAAAAGATGTCGGCCGCTTGGGTCGGATGGGCTTAAAAACACTCGGAGCATACCTTATAACTACTGTATTTGCTGTCTGTCTGGGTCTGTTGGCTGTGAACGCGCTAAAACCAGGCAATGCCATAAATCAAGAACAACGCGTCGTAAACCGAATGTCGTATGAGATCTGGTTGAACGAAACCAAGCAGCCAACGCACGACGGCATGAATTTCCTCGACAAGCCTGAATACGCAGATTTGAAAGAGCTCGCTAGCGCGCGACTTACAGAGCTCAATGACAGTGAGCTTGTTCAAAACAACGCCACGAAGGTGCAAGCCGTCAAAAAAACTGGTCCGCTGCAGTTCTTGGTCGATATGGTTCCTAGCAATATTTTCCTCGCCCTCAACGACACCTTGATGTTGCAGGTAATCTTTTTCGCCATCTTTTTTGGCGTAACCCTCGTTTTGATTCCGGCAGATAAAGCCTCTCCCGTCAACGCTTTTGTGGATGGCATGAATGAAGTCTTCCTAAAAATGGTCGACATCATCATGCGTGCAGCTCCCTATTTCGTTTTCTGTCTCATGGCCGGTAAAATGGTCGAGATGGCGGGAACCAGTCTTTCAGCCATGGTTGAAGTATTCAAAGGATTGGGTGCATACATGGTAGTTGTCATCATCGCGTTGGCAACCATGATTATTATTGTCTACCCCTTGCTTTTCGCCCTTTTAGCTGGCAGAAAAAGAGGTTTTACAGTCATTGAATCTTACATATACCTGTTCCGTGGAATCGGGCCAGCTCAATTGCTTGCATTTTCAACCAGTTCAAGCGCCGCCACCCTTCCCGTGACTATGGATTGTGTGCACGAAAGACTTGAAGTAGATGAAGATGTATCCAGTTTCGTACTTCCAATTGGCGCTACAGTGAACATGGATGGCACCAGTTTGTATCAGGCCGTAGCAGTGGTTTTCCTCGCGCAAATGCACCTTGTCGAACTTGACTTCACCCAGCAATTAACCATCGTATTAACAGCTACACTCGCTTCAATAGGGTCGGCAGCAGTGCCAAGTGCCGGACTGATAATGATGATGCTTGTTTTGGAATCGGTAGGACTACCAGCAGCGTGGATCGCAATCGTATTTCCTGTTGACAGATTGCTCGACATGTGCCGCACGGTGGTTAATGTGACCGGCGATGCTACCGTGTGTTCTATAATTGGGACAACCGAGAAACATAAGGCGAACGCTTAGATGGGTTTATGATTATCCGCAATCGTGCCCAACCAGCTGAATCAAAGTTTCAACTGCTACTTT
>JANRAA010000290.1 GCA_030728235.1 Flavobacteriales bacterium | reverse complement strand
CACCTCATTATCACCTGTTTTAAATTCTTGCTTTGTAATAGACCCGATGAGCAATCCACCTGTAACACCTGCTGTAACGTGGAACGTCTTTCCGTTTTTCGGGTTCGTGTTGATCTCGAACATCAAAGGGACTCTTAGATACGTAGCGCGCAATTTATTCTTGTCGAAAGAATACAATGAATCTGGTGTAACAATAGCAAAGGTAGAATCAGAATTTGCGGTAACGGTAACATTGTTCTTGAGACCGAAGCTCTTGTAGTTCAAACCTATACCTGTTACGATACCGAAGTTTTCTTTTGCAATTGGGAAATAGTGTTGAAACATATTAAAACTCCAATTCAGCGAGCGACCGTAGTCGAGGTTCAGCCATTCATCATCTCCAAGGCTTGTTGAGTTGTTGGCATTCATAAGGACATTGATACCAAGATCAATTCCTTCCCAGTGAGCCGAGAACGAATCTTCGCCTTCGTCGCCATCGTTTTCATCTTCCGCATTTTCGTCGCCTTCGTCGCCCTCATCTACAATTGTGACATTGAGCGTGCCCAGTTTAATGCGCGTAGTATCAGGAGTAGCTGGTGATACTGGAGTTTCAGGAACCGGAGGGGTTTCTTGTGCAATAATGCCAGTTGATAATACAAGGAGCATTATTAGGGAGAATATCTTATTCATGACTCTAATTTTAGACGTTTGAAGTTGTGACGAACAGGGTAAAAAGAAAGTTACAAAAACCAGTTTTTCGCGAAACCAAACCACTTTTTCGCGAAAAGCCACCGAATTCAAAGTCGTCGAAAAAATGTCAAAAACAGGTTGGATATTTGAACTCCATTCCACTTAAGACTAAACTTTAAATACCACTACGATGACCGGTACTATAGACACCCTCATCATTGATGATGATCATCAATCGAGGGCTGCCCTGTACCGTCTTGCCGAAAATTATCCACAACTCAATGTTGTAGGCGAGGCGCGTACGAACAAAGATGGCTATCGCCTGATACGTGAGCGCAATCCTGAGCTTGTGTTTTTAAATGTCGACGCGCCGCAGATAGATGGATTCAACCTCATCGAAAACTTCGACTCACCTGGTTTTAGAATCATTTGTTACGCCAGCATAACAGATCTCGCTATTCAGGCTATTCGATACAACTTCCTCGACTTCCTGTTAAAGCCGCTTGATGAGCGGGAGATGAACGCATGTATTTCTCGTGCTATCGACAAAATCAAACGCGATCAGGTGGGGCTACCGTCTGAATATTTCAAAAAGATAGAAGTCTATAGTAAAGGCAAGGTGTACTACCTGCGTTTGAGTGATGTTAGCTTTATTCAAGCCGATGGCAGCTATTGCCAAATAGCCCTCGACAACGGAGAGCGTTTTGTGGTGTCGCGAAATCTAAAATCACTTGAGTCGAGCATTGACCCCATGCTGTTTTTCCGCACGCACAACAGTTTTTTGGTGAACCTAAAAAAGGTAAGGACCATTGACTACAGAGAAAAGACCTGCACAATGGACGACGGTCAAGAGTTGCGTGTTTCGACCCGTAAATTCGACATGTTGAGACAACGTTTGGAACTGGTTTGGTTTCTTACTCAGTGAGGTTTGACGCTCATTCTTCCGTGAACATTTGCCTTTTATCAAGGATTAAAAACCGTTCACGGATATTCGGTAGAGATTTACTAGCTCGCTTGTAACTTCATGGTTGTCAACGCGTCTTACAACAAATTCAATAGCCATGAAAACGAAATTGCACCACATCCTTCTCATCGTCGGAACTCTTTTTATCAGCAGCAATGTTTTGGCAGGAAACGATATTCTTGACGATGTTAAAAAGGCGATCAACCGCCACGTAATTTTCCCAGTTCAAAATCAAACGACATCTGAAGGCACCGTAGAGGTGAGCTTTAAAATCGACGACAGCGGCAAAGTGCGTGTATTGAGCATCGAGTCAACCAGTCCTGATTTAATGCAATATGTCTTGACGAAGCTCGAGAAAATACAACTGGATTCTTTGGAAAAGAACGACGGACAAACCATACGATATCGCTTTGTTTTTAAGCCGCAGGCTTAATCTCAAGACAAACATTTCAAAGCAATGCCCTCTTATTTTCAAGGAGGGCATTTTTGTTTTCGAACAGCGTATATTTGTACTGTGATAAAACTGCGCGACATACGAGATTTTAGTCAAGAAGAGTTGGCAAAAGAGATTGCCATTCTTGGTGAAAAATCATTCCGATCGAAACAAGTTTACGAGTGGATTTGGAATAAGAATGCCCGTTCATTTGAAGAGATGACTAATTTGAGCAAAGACTTTCGGGCCTTGCTAGCAACTCATTTCACCATGAACACGGCAGAAGTTGTTGAGCAGCAAGTAAGCGGTGACCGCACCATTAAATGTGCGTTTGGCATCGAAGGAAGGAACGTAGTTGAAGGCGTTTTGATTCCCACCAATACCCGCATGACAGCCTGTATCTCATCGCAGGCGGGTTGTAGTTTAGCGTGCAAATTTTGCGGAACTGGTCGATTGAAACTCATGAAAAACCTGCAAGCAGGAGAGATTGTAGATCAGGTAGTGCATTTGCAACGACTGGCAGAAGGATATTATCAAACACCGCTAAGCAACATCGTGTTCATGGGCATGGGCGAACCCCTCCTCAACTATAAAAATGTGCTTACAGCGGTAGAAAAAATAACCGGCACTCCTGGTTTGGGTATGTCGCCGCGACGCATTACCGTGAGCACCGCTGGTATCGCTAAAATGATCAAAAAGCTTGGTGACGACGACGTCCGATTCAACCTTGCATTGTCGTTACACGCCGCCAACGACATTAAGCGCAGTAAGATCATGGAGATCAACGATTCGAACAACCTCGCCAGTTTGCGCGAGGCGTTGATTTATTTTCATGAACGAACAGGTACGCGCGTAACATTCGAGTACATCATTTTTAAAGATTTCAACGACACCTTGCAAGACGCCAAAGAGCTAGCAGCCTTTGCGCGTTGTGTGCCATGCAAGATCAACATCATTGAGTACAACCCCATTGACGACGGTGAGTTTCAGCAAGCAGACCCATTGAATGTAGATCTGTTTGCGAAATATTTGGAAGAGGTGTGCAACATGGTGGTGCATGTCAGAAGGTCGCGCGGCAAAGACATCGACGCTGCATGCGGCCAGTTGGCAAATAAGAATAAGGCGGCTTTGAAAGAAGATTAATCCAACTTCAGCACAGCTAAAAACGCTTCCTGAGGCACTTCAACGTTACCTACCTGGCGCATTCTCTTCTTACCCTTCTTTTGCTTTTCAAGAAGCTTACGTTTACGCGTAATATCACCACCATAACACTTTGCAGTAACATCTTTCCGCAATGCAGAGATTGTTTCACGTGCAACGATTTTTGCTCCTATAGCTGCCTGGAGGGCAATCATGAACTGTTGTCTTGGGATCAGTTCTTTTAGCTTCAAGCAGATTTTCTTTCCGAGATCGAAAGCATGGTCGCGGTGAATGAGTGCAGAAAGCGCATCCACTTGATCGCCATTCAGAAGAATATCGAGTTTAACCAACTCCGACTCCCTGTATTCAATAGGGTGATAGTCGAAAGAAGCGTAACCGCGAGAAACGGTTTTCAATTTATCGTAGAAGTCGAATACGATTTCTCCGAGCGGCATTTCGAAAGACAGTTCTACACGGTCGGCAGTGAGGTACACTTGGTTTTTCAATATCCCGCGTTTCTCGATACAAAGGCGCATGATCGACCCAACGTATTCCGATTTCGAAATTACTTGGGCGCTGATGTATGGTTCTTCGATATAATCCAACTTCGATGGGTCGGGCATATCGCTCGGGTTGTTGATGACCATGTCTTCCCCTTTCTTCGTCCGTGCTTTGTACGACACGTTAGGAACAGTTGTGATCACTGTCATATCGAATTCACGTTCCAGGCGTTCTTGAATGATCTCCATGTGGAGCATACCCAAGAAACCACAACGGAATCCGAAACCAAGAGCTGCAGAAGATTCAGGTTCGAATACAAGAGAAGCATCGTTCAACTGCAATTTTTCCATTGCCGTGCGAAGCTCCTCATATTCATCGGTATCAACAGGATATATACCTGCGAATACCATTGGTTTTACATCTTCAAAACCTTTTACGGCAGTTTTACATGGGTTCGACACCAACGTAATGGTATCTCCCACCTTTACTTCGCGGGCATTCTTGATACCAGAGATGATGTAGCCCACATCGCCTGCACCGAGATCATTGCGAGGAATAAGATCTAGACCGAGTACCCCGATTTCATCAGCGTCATAATTCTTCGCGGTGTTCATAAATTTCACCTTATCACCTTTACGGATGCGGCCATTCATGATACGGAAGTATGCAATAATTCCTCTGAAAGAGTTAAAAACAGAATCGAACACCATTGCTTGAAGAGGTGCATCAAAATCACCTTTAGGGGCTGGAATACGATTGATAACGGCGCGGAGAATATCTTCGACGCCCAGACCTGTTTTACCAGATGCTGGTATTATCTCAGAGCGATCGCAACCGATCAATTCAACAATTTGGTCAGACACCACTTCTGGATCGGCGCTGTCTAGGTCCATTTTATTGAGGATGGGAATGATTTCCAAATCGTGCTCAAGAGCGAGATAGAGGTTCGAAATCGTTTGCGCTTCAATACCTTGTGTGGCGTCAACAATCAAAAGCGCGCCTTCACAAGCGGCGATAGATCGTGAAACCTCATATGAAAAGTCGACGTGTCCGGGAGTATCGATTAAGTTCAATACATACTTCTTACCATCGAGCGTATAATTCATTTGAATTGCATGGCTCTTGATGGTGATCCCGCGTTCGCGTTCCAGATCCATATCATCGAGCGTTTGCTCTTGAATATCACGGTCGCTGACGGTGCCAGTTGTTTGCAGCAGACGATCAGCAAGGGTACTTTTCCCGTGATCGATGTGCGCAATGATGCAGAAATTTCGGATGTTCTCCATAAGAGCGCAAAATTAGCTTAGATAAGCGAATAAACGGCGATTCGGTAAAGAAGTTCTTAAAGTGATGATAGTTTTTTTTAATGTTGTGGGTTTGCGGGCAACTTTTTTAAAAGTTACTGCATCTAAGGATAACAATTGTCATGACCGAAAGTGAACTCGTAGAGGCTTGTTTGAAGAAAGACAGATCGGCGCAGAAGCAGTTATACGAACGCTTTTCTCGTCAGATGATGGCTGTTTGCTTGCGATACGGTGGCAATGAGGAAACTGCTCAGGACATGCTCCAAGAGGGTTTTATAGTGGTCTTTGAAAAGCTGTGGCAATATAAAGGAGAGGGTGCCTTGGGCGGATGGATTCGCCGTGTAATAGTTACTTCTGCACTTGAAAATTTGCGGAAGAACAAGAAACACGACATGACTGAAGAAATTAATGATCATGCTAGCAGCATGGATATTGATCCTCAGGCATTGCAAGATCTGGCTATTGAGTCGTTGATGAAGTTGATTCAAGAAATGCCAATTGGTTACCGAACCGTGTTTAACATGTTCGCAATTGAAGGTTTCAGTCATAAAGAGATTGCAGAGTCTTTGAACATCACCGAGAGCACCTCCAAGTCGCAGTATTTTAAAGCCAAGGCTTTTTTAAGGTTACAACTAGAACAACAAGAAAATCGTGAATTTGAACGACGATCAAATACGTAAAATACTTTCTGAGCGGTTCGCGGAAGCGGAGGCGCCAGTGAGCCCTATGGTTTGGGACGCCGTATCTGCATCTGCGGGTTCTGGTGGTGGTCTCAGCGCCACCTTAAAGGTCTTGATTTGGTCTGCAGCGTCGGTGTTGACTGTAGCTTTGGGTGTGGTGCTTTTTCAGGAAGAAACGAACCCAACCCCGCCAGCTCCTGTAACTCAGGTTGTGGCACCCGTTGAGGCAGACACAATTGAAAAAGTAGCAGATGTTGCTGTTGTTCAGCCTGTCGAAGAAAAGTCTGAATCTACTGAGAGTATTCAAGAAGATGATACGTTTCTCGACGTTGATAGCTCAAACAACATCAATGGACTGATTGAGGGACAAGTGACACACTCACAAGAAAATCAACCGTTTCCGGTTGAGGTCGCGCCTAAATCTGATTCAACTTCTGACGTAAATACTGTGACACAGTCAACTGAAGTAATTGCAGTAAATCCCAAGTTCACAGTTGTGGCAGGAATAGACCCTATGGAAGTATTCTTAGTTCCTGACGATAAAACAGGAGATACGTACAAATGGACTTTTGGCGACGGCATGTATTCTGATCAGCCAACACCCGTTCACGCTTTTGAAGAACCGGGAAATTACACCGTAACACTTCAAATAGAGAAGGCTGGTGTGGTAGCCGAATGCTCAATGAATGTCGATGTGTTTCCGCCGTCAAAAATCAATCTTCCGAACACATTCTCACCCAACGGTGATGGCATCAACGATGTGATTGACCTCATGTTGGTGTCAGAAAACATTGTGGGTGGGGTAATGTTGATATACAGTGTGACAGGAGAACTTGTCTTTGAAGGCATTGTGTGGGATGGTAATAACCAGCAAGGCGATCCTTGTGATACAGGAAATTACACTTGTGTTGCTCAAGGAACAGCGCTTTCAGGAGAGAAAATAACTGAACGGCAGATCATACGACTGCAACGTTAAGAATACTATATTTGCTAACTTCGAAATGATTTTGGCACTGAGAATAGCCAAATAAGTAAACCAGAAAATGAAAAAGACACTCGTTCTATTTTGTGTTTTGACATCTGCCATTGTTTCAATGGCGCAAACCACACCCACCGCCAGTCCAGTAATTCAAGAGTCTGCCATCACTGGTGCTGACCTGATAAAGAAATACAGAAGTCTCGAAATGGCTGTGTTTCAAATGACCCGCGATGAGTGGGAAATTTTCCGTGCTTGGGAGGGTTATGACAAGCGCGCAATCGAAGAAATTATTGAAGCTCGCAAAGCAGAATATGCCCCAACGGCGAATTTATTGAAGAGCTCTCGTATGGTTGATGATTGTGATTGTTGGATAGAGCCTGATGAAACATACGAAGAAATCATTACTGCTGACTGGAATGAGTGTGGTGGAGGCGGTATCGATGTTGACTGTTGGTTTGGTCCTGTTTTCTTGGAGGGCTGGAACTTCAACCTATACGGTAACAACTACAATTCATTTTACATCAACTCAAAAGGTACCATTTCATTTGGCGCTGGTTTTATTGACTGGACGCCTGATGAATTCCCTGGAGCGACATACAACCAAGTAGCTGGTTTTTGGGCTGATGCCGACTTCAGAACGGGTGGACAATTGTTCTATAAAGTTACTCCTGAGGCGACTTATATCAACTACGTTAACGTAGGATATTGGAACAACCAAGGGGGTCTTCGCAACACCTTCCAGATTACAATCACTCCAAGCACTGGTGGTGCTTTAGGTGATGATAAAAACGTTCAAATTTGTTTTCAAGATATGCAGTGGGCGCACGGCGATGTTGGAGGCGGTGGCGGTTTTGGCGGTCCTAACCCGGCTGTAGTTGGTGCTGACGTTAGCGCTGCAAGCGGGCCAAACATCCAATTCGGTCGTTTTAACCTAAACAATAGCGTTTACAACGGTCCTTACGGGGCGGCCAACAACCAACAAGATGGTGTGCATTGGTTGGATTATAAAACCTTTGAGTTTTCGACAGTTGGAGCGGCACAATCAAACATCCCTCCCATTTCAACAGGAAGCTTTGGTTGCGACACTTTAATCGTGTGTTTGAATGATACGCTGCCTATTAACATTTCATTTTTGTCTCCTGAAAACAATCAACAGACCTCGATAAACGTAACTGGCGATTTGAATGGATACTCTGTTGTAAACCAAACAAATGGTAATACCGCAGTTTTGAATTCCATATTTGTTGGGTCTGCCAGTAACCTCGGTATTCATGACATTACAATCACGGCAACCGATACCGGAAGCCCTGCTGGAGTAACCGTTGTTGATTTAGTGATAAACGTAATAGACGTTGTACTACCGCCGCTAACCATTACAGGTGATTTATCATTGTGTCCGGGCCAAACAGCTGAACTTTCTGCATCACCAGGTTTTGATTCATACAGTTGGACGAACGGTTGTGATTCGCAAGACTGCAGCAGTACAATTGGCGGTGCACAGATTTTGACAGCAACATATCAGGGCTGTGAAGCAGTATTGCCATTCACTTTGGTGTATTCAGCTTACTTCAACCCACCTATTACAATTCAACCGAATCCTACTTGTTCAGATGTACCTGCTGTGGTAACAGTTGTTCAACCTGCGGCTAACCAACCTCAATACGTTGACTATATGTGGGAAGGCAACTGGAACGGTGGCGGTGGTGAGATCATCAGCGACAACGATGATGTTGCCGAAGTCTCTTGTGGTATTTTCCGCCTTGTAGTTGAGAACGATCTTGGGTGTTTGGGTCAACGTGTATTCATCGTAGAATGTATTGACGCATTTATTCCAGATGACATTTGGTCGGGTGCATACTGCGACGGTATAGAGCCTGTAACATTCGACGGAGGATTCTCTGAGCCTGCAGAAGGGAACTTAACCATTTACCTTCAGTCATCTAACAACCTGGGTTGGAACGGGTCTTACGCACAGTTGTACATTGATGGGGAGCCATATTCTCCTTCATTTACCATTACCAATACGTTTGGACAGTTCATTGTGCCTATTGAATTTGGGCAGTTACTTGAAATCGAATACGTATCATCTCCAGGAACTACAGATGCGAACAACACCATTCAGTTGTTCAACTGCAGCCCTAGCAATAACTCTGGTTCATTGATTATGTCACCAGGAATTGTTTACTCGTCTGTTAGTGGATGCAATGCCCAACCTGCTGTTGGAACCTGGAGTGTGGTTTCTGGCCCTGCCGGAGGAACGTTCTCAAACGTAAACGAATACAACTCAACCTTCACTCCTGCGCCAGGAGCATATGGTTTGTACGAAATCTGTTTCGCTGAGGCATCTTGTAACATTCAATATTGTTATGAGCTTGAATACACTGAAGAGCCAACCATTGCCTTGAGCACGAATGATGTCACCTTGTGTGGCACAGAAAGCGCAACGATTAACGCAACGATTACTGATTTAGGTGGAACGGCAACCATTAACTGGCCATCACCTGGAACCGATAACGTACTCACGAACACTTACAGCTTCAATACGCCGCAGAACCTAAACGCACAAGTAACCATCACAAACGGTTGTGGTACCGACAGCGCACCACTTAATATCAGTGTACAGTCTGTGCCACAAACACCTGTTTTGGAAGATGCGATACTATGTGACGGTGGAACTGTTCCGTTTGATCCGATCACTGGTGCTTCTGACACTCCTGATTTGGTTTATTCATGGACATTGAACAACTCCGTTATTAGCACCGATGATGCAATTTTGGCGACAGAAACCGGGACATACTGTGTGAACATCTCAAACGATTGTTTACCTGCAGGAGCCAGTGATTGTGCTGAAGTGTCTATTTCTGCTCCTCTTACGGCTCCTTTGTTGCCTTTCTATGCAGATTGTGACGGCGATGGAGAAGGAACCATTTTTCTTCAAAACATGCCAAACAACAACTACATCGTGCAGTGGCCTGACGGCTCAAGTGGTTACTCTTGGACAGTAAGCAACAGCGGTTTATTTGATGTTACGATTACTGATCCAGGAAACTGTTTCACCGAGACGTTCAACTCAAATGTTTTCATCGGTCTTGCTCCAACCATTAACCCTACTCCTACTACGGAGATTGTACTTTGTCCTGAAATACAAAACACGTTCAGCATGAACTCGCCAAACGCTATCGCCGATACGTATGTATGGACGATCAATTGCGGCAGCGGTATTACTCTCTCAGGCAATGATGATGATTTGGTGCTTAGCTCTGCAAACCTATCGACAGATTGTTGGGGACAAACACTTACACTAACTGGAACAGCTAGTAACCCATGTGGTTCTGTTTCTAACCAGTTTGATGTGTTTATAGATGCTTGTGAAATCACCATTCCAAACGTTATTACGCCAAACGGAGATAGCGTAAACGACACTTTTAAAGTTGAAGGTTTGGATGTATACAACAACGTATTCTTCAACGTATTCAACCGCTGGGGTGGATTGGTTTATGAAAATGAAAATTACAGATCAGGAGATTTCAATGCTCGTGAAATTGAAGATGGAACCTACTTCTATGTTCTTGTGTTGCCAAACGGCCGCGAGCACAAAGGTTCGTTCACTGTATCTCGATAATAGACAATAACATTTTGAAAGGGGACTCTTTTGGGTCCCCTTTTTTTTAGTTTTATACATGGCCAAAGTTAAAACGCAGTTTGTTTGTCAAGAATGCGGCGCACACGCCCCTAAGTGGATCGGCAAATGTCCTTCTTGCAACAACTGGAACACATACGTTGAAGAAACAGTGTCTGCCGCACCTGCTGTCACTTTCAGAAAGCCCAAAATGGGTGGGGTGCAACAAGCGGCTCCTTTATCAAATTATTCAAGCAGCACGCAAGCGCGAATTGTTGTAAAAGACGATGAATTACAGCGCGTTTTAGGGGGTGGAATTGTACCGGGAAGTTTAATTCTATGTGGGGGTGAACCTGGAATAGGAAAGTCTACTCTTTTGCTTCAAACCGCCATGGGGTTCGATAGCCAAACCGTTTTGTATGTGTCAGGGGAAGAAAGTCCTGAGCAAATTAAAATGCGCGCAGAGCGCATTGGCGAATTGAAAGACACGCTATTTGTGTTGCCAGAAACAAACGTCCAGGCCATCATAGAGCAGAGCAACATTCTTAAGCCAGCCTTAATCATTGTTGACTCAATTCAAACGCTGTACAGCCAAGAACTAGAATCAAGCCCGGGTAGCGTTAGCCAAGTGCGAGAAACCGCCTCTATTTTGCTTGAAATGGCCAAAACGCAGCATATACCTATCATTCTCATCGGGCACATAACAAAAGAAGGCTCTTTGGCCGGACCGAAAGTGCTGGAACACATGGTAGATGTGGTGCTTCAATTCGAGGGTGACAGGTACCATGCTTTCAGAATTCTTAGGACAATTAAGAACAGATTTGGATCGGCCCATGAGCTGGGTATATATGAAATGCATGAAGATGGACTTCGTCCGGTAACAAATCCATCAGCTCTTCTTATGGGTGAGAAGAACGCTCAGCTTAGTGGTAGCGCAATCGCAGCATCGCTTGAGGGAATGCGTCCGCTTATGATTGAAATTCAAGCCCTAGTGAGTTCAGCCGTATATGGCACTCCACAGCGATCTGCAACAGGCATGGACCTGCGGAGGTTGAATATGTTACTGGCAGTGCTTGAAAAACGATGTGGGTTCAAACTGGGAATGAAAGATGTCTTCTTGAACATTGCCGGCGGCATTCGCGTTGAAGACCCAGCGCTAGACTTAGCGGTCGTGTGTTCAATCCTTTCGAGCACTTTGGATTTAGCAATATCACCAGATTGTGCATTTGCAGCTGAAATTGGTCTTTCTGGAGAGGTACGACCTGTTTCTAAAATCGAACAGCGTATTTCTGAAGCTGCCAAAATGGGATTCAAAAAGATATTCATCTCTGAGTTTACCAGAAACTTGAAAAAACCATCGAATATTCAAGTGGTAACAGTAGGACATGTTGGTGAAATACACCGCATACTTTTTAACTAAGTCCAGCAACCACGACAACAAATTCTCCTCTTGGAGCATTCGCTTTGAAGTGAGCAAGCACCTCTTCTACCGTGCCGCGCACTGTTTCTTCATGTAGTTTTGAAATTTCTCTAGAAACAGAAACCAAGCGGTCAGGGCCAGCTATTGCCGACAATTGTTCAAGAAGCTTAATGACACGGTGAGGTGATTCATATAACACCGAAGTAGCGTTGCTCGACGTGAGAGCTTCCAATCTTTTTTGCCTTCCCTTTTTGTGCGGTAAAAAACCCTCGAAATAGAAACGATCCAAAGGAAGGCCAGAAACTGCTAGGGCAGGGATTACAGCCGTTGCTCCTGGAAGACATTCAACCTTTATGTGTTGTTCCACACATGCGCGAACCAACAAAAACCCCGGGTCTGATATCCCTGGGGTACCGGCATCGGTAACCAGTGCCATCTCTGTTCCAGAAAGAATTTCTTCAACTACTCGATCGAGTACTTTGTGTTCATTGTGTTGGTGAAATGCACGAAGAGGGGTATCAATACCGTAGTGACGAAGTAATTTCGATGATGTGCGAGTATCTTCCGCAAGCACTACCGAAACGGCTTTCAATACTTCAACAGCACGAAAGGTCATGTCGCCTAGATTTCCAACTGGCGTCGGAACAAGTGTGAGCTTACTCACAAGAAACGACGTTCAACGAGGTCTTCGAACTGCTCGGTGGCAGGTTCTTCGTCACTCCATTTATATTTCACTCGTAGTTCTGAGCATTTGTTTTCGGCATCAGAAAAAGAAGGCATCTTGTTGATGTCTGACACCGCTTCATCGTAAGCAATTGCATCGCCAGAAAACAACGTGTTGATGAACAAGAACTTCTGATTTAGGCCAATGGCCTTTTTTAAATCTGGAATCGGACTTTTACTCAGTTTTTCACCAATACTTTCATGCTCAACTGGTTTTTGTGCCGTGGCAGGAGGGGTCGGTGGGGCAGGCATTGGTTCGGGCGCAACCTCAGGTATCTCTTCGAAAAGTGACTCTTGTTCAATTGGTGTTTCAACCTTTGATTCCACCTCTGTTACCAATTCCGGCTCTTCCTCAGGTTGTTCTTCTGAAACTTCTACTAAAGGCTCTGCAATGGGAAGTTCTGGCACAACGGTTTCGGCCGACATCGGCATTTCTCTTGTCGTATGAACCAGTTCATCATATGCCCTGTAACGCAGGACAACAAGCCGCTCATAAATTTCGCGGGCGTTTTCAAGAGCAAATTGAAGTTCTTCCAACTCCATTTCTCCTTCCTCTAAATGAAGAATTTGATTGTGAAGCTGGTTGCTTAAATGGCTAATTGATTGGTATTCTTTATCTGACATGAGCTACGTCTGTAGCTACAAAAATACACTCTTTGCTGACAATCACAGCCCCGATTCCTGTCTTTGCTTTTTTGTAAGCCCACCAGCAACCAAATCGTAGCTGTTTTTTGTCCATTCGAATATCAATTGGTCGTCGATCGACCCATCAATTTCAATGGTGTTCCAATGCTTTTTACTCATGTGATAGCCCGCTCTAACGGCGCTATACATTTCGCGTAATTCAATTGCTCGTTCTGGATCACACTTCAAATTAACGCTGCTGAACTGCTCGAGGTTGGTCAAAGCGAAAATCTTGCCTCCGACCTTGAAAGTGAGGACCCGGTCATCGAACGGAAGGTCTTCTGTAACAGCTGAAAGACTCAGACAAAAAGATCTAAAATCTTCGATGTTCATATTACTGATTGAATCTAAAACCCACCAAAATTTCGTGAGTGCCGGAGCTATAATTCTTCAATCCACTTGTGGTGATGTCGTAGGCATAAGCCAAATTGATTGTTTCTTTGAACTGATAACCAGCCATCACAACAACAGCATCAGCGCTGCGGTATGAACCACCTAGCCATACCATGTTTTTGTACCACAATCTCAAATTCCCCTCCCATTTCATAGGAACTGGACTCACGTATTTTATCAATACAGAAGGTTCAAGTTTGATGTCGTCATTCACGGCATATTTATATCCCGCCATGATGTAATAATGGTCTTCGAGTTTGTTCAGCTCTTGGTTTTGAGAATCGAAAACACTGATTTCATTCTGAAGCAGTTGCGGAAGTGAGAAGCCAACAAACCAATTTTCTCCATATAAATGTGCTCCAAAAGTGGCGTCAAATACCGTTTGTGACTGCAGTTGTCCTAAAAGAGCTGGATCGCCATCTTGTGCAAGCTTGATTTTCGAACCGTCAATTGCGAATTGCAACACACCACCAGACAAACCTAGTCCGAGTTTGACTTTGTCGTTCAAGAAAACATGATACGCATACGATAATTGAATCCCCGTTCTTCTGGTTGGTCCAGCATTGTCGGTAAACAAATATCCACCTACTCCCATGTGAGGGTTTCTCAACGGGCCTTGCAACGAC
>JANRAA010000289.1 GCA_030728235.1 Flavobacteriales bacterium | reverse complement strand
GGACCTGGAGTTCCTCCAAGTCTCATAAGCGGACAAGTAGCGGCAGATGAAGTGAACAAATTAGCCCGCAAGGCTGTTATAACTCATACCTCTTAGTCAATTCAACAATGAAACAGATTTTTGATCGCGTATCCATGGAGTGCAGCGTAAAGACAACAAAGTCTTACAGCACCTCTTTTTCTTTGGGTATACGCTTTCTCACAGAGCGCTTCCAAAATCCAATCTATGCGATTTATGGGTTCGTGAGATTTGCTGATGAAATCGTTGATACTTTTCACGAATTCGACAAAGAGACACTGCTTAAAGAATTTAAAGCCGACACCTTCAAAGCCATTGATGCAGGTATCAGCTTGAACCCGATTCTCAATTCGTTTCAATGGGCTGTAAACAAATACAACATTGATCGCGAGCATATCGAAACCTTTCTCAGAAGCATGGAGATGGACCTCGAAAAAAACGAGTACAATCAAAATGCATACGAAGAGTACATTCTCGGTTCTGCCGAAGTTGTTGGTCTGATGTGTTTGCGGGTTTTTACCGAGGGCAACGATGAGATGTACCAACGCCTCGCTCCCTCTGCACAACGTCTCGGTGCGGCTTTTCACAAAATCAATTTCCTCAGAGATTTAAAGGCCGATAGTCAGACTCTTGGCAGAATGTATTTCCCAAATCTGGATCTGAATCGCTTCGATTGTGAAATGAAAAAGCAGATCGAAGCTGAAATTGAAGAAGACTTTAATGAAGCCTACAAAGGCATCGTGCAATTGCCAAAAGATGCGCGTCTCGGTGTATATGTAGCCTATGTATATTATCTGCAGCTCTTCAAGAAAATTCAAAAACTATCGAGCGACCGTATCTTGGAAGAACGCATTCGCATCCCGAACAATTCAAAATTCACGCTGTTCGTTCAATCATACGTCAAACACAGTTTCAATATGATCTAATATGTGGTTGACCATCCTACTTACGATTGCATCATTTACACCCAACTCTGAAATAAACTCTTTTCGGAGTTTGTACTTTTTAGCGAATTGCGAAGACTCAACAGAAAGGTTCCTCGACCACTGTAACTCTTCGAATTCAACAGACGCTGTGGTCTTAGCATACAAGGGATGCGCTATTGCCATGTCGGCTGAATACTCTTTCAACCCTTTCACCAAGTTGAGCCGATTCAATGAGGGAAAAGACCTCCTTGAAAGCGCTGTCGCCGCAAAACCTGCCGACCCAGAAATACGCTTCCTGCGTTTGGGTGTGCAGATTTTCGCTCCCGGATTTTTGAACTATAACGGACAAATATCTGCCGACACAAAGATTATTGTAGGCGCTGTGAAAGATAAACATTGGAGCTCTTCACCCGATTTCAACTCAAAAGTGATTGCTTTTATGCTGAAACATGCTCCACTCTCAGCCGAGGATAAAGTACTTTTAACTTCTCAACGTTAAAGCACATGGAACACGTCATCCTGGTAGATGAGAATGATATAGAAATCGGACAGATGGAAAAATTGCGAGCCCATGAATCGGGTGACCTCCATCGTGCGCTGTCTGTGTTCCTATTCAATTCGAAGGGAGAATTGTTGTTGCAACAGCGGGCACTGGCAAAGTATCACAGTCCGGGTTTGTGGACGAACACTTGCTGCAGTCATCCGCGTCCAGGCGAGGAATCGAAAGATGCTGCCGTGCGTCGTCTGCAAGAAGAAATGGGCATGTCTTGCACACTCGAAAAGTCTTTCGATTTTATCTACCGCGCAGAATTCGAAAACGGATTAATTGAACACGAACTCGACCACGTGTTTATTGGTCGTTCCGATGATAAACCGGTGATCAATCCAGCTGAGGTGGAAAGTTGGAAGTATATTTCAAAAGAAAACCTGGTTGCCGACATCCACAACAACCCCGATCACTACACTGTTTGGTTTAAAATATGCCTGCAACGTGTCCTCGATAACTATTTCAATTGAAGAATGTCGTTGTCATAGGAGCCGGTCTTGCTGGATTAAGTGCTGCGATTCGTCTCAAAAAACTAGGGCACGAAGTGGTTGTCCTTGAAAAAAATGAATACCCCGGTGGCAAATGCTCTAGCTTCTCACTCGGAGATTACCGTTTTGATGCCGGCCCTTCACTTTTCACTCTGCCACATCTTGTTACCGAAACCCTTGAATTGGCTGATAATCCCGTTGAATTCCCTTTTATTAAACTCGATCGCTCCTGCCATTACTTTTGGAATGATGGCACACAGCTAATCGCCTGGTTTGATAAAGAAAAGCTGGCGCAGGAAATATCTTCTCAATTGGGAGTAGACCCTTCTCCTACTCTAAAACACCTCGAGCATAGCAAGAAAATATACGAAGCCACTTCAAAACTCTTCCTCGAAAAGTCGTTGCACAAACTGTCTACTTACTTTTCTAAGGATGTCCTCAAAGCCATGGCCAGCCTGCCCCAATTGGCGCTCGGCAAAAGCATGAATGAGGTGAACCAAGACGGACTAAATCACCCAAAATTGGTCCAACTATTCAACAGATACGCCACCTACAATGGGTCGAACCCGTTTGTAGCCCCGGGCGTATTGCACACCATCCCTCATTTAGAACACAACATTGG
>JANRAA010000288.1 GCA_030728235.1 Flavobacteriales bacterium | reverse complement strand
TCGGGTGTGACCCGAAAATCCCCACTCAACATAATCAATCATTGCCGCCGAATTGGTGTATTGTGGAAGTGTATATAACCCTAATTCATCATCAGCTTGCGCCATCGCGTGGCCAGTAACTACCAAAAGCTGCCCGGGCATCAACATGGTGCTGCCGCTTACAACTGTCATGCTCGATATCTGAGTGTACAGGGGAAAGGAGCAAAGGAAGTAACTGCCAACATTTACTGTTTGGTTTCCGAGATTTTTGATCTCAATGCGATCGTTGTCGGGTTGGAATTCGTTGATTACGATTTGGGCTTGGCTCGAAATCATAATAACCATTAAAAGCGCACTTGCGTAAAGTTTTTTCATCGGTATTTGGGTGTTAAAATGTGATTTATTTGGTCTTGTTACAGTCTTGTCCTTCTTCACCCGCACGGGGTGGATGTCAGAAGTTTGCATTTATTGGAATCCAATCTTCAGCAATTTATAGATAGTTCGCTATTGTCTTGATTTTGTCGATGTTAGATGTCAACAATGATTTTTTAACATTTTGAAGAAAAGATGATTCGTTCAAGAAAAAAATCTTACATTCATTGAATACTACACCTTAACCAAAACCATTTCCCATGAACAAGCACATCCTGCTGCCCGTGTTGTTTGTTGCCATGCTTTTCACAGCATACTCAAACCACATTTCCGCTTCTGATTTTCTTGATTTTGTTGATTATCCGGGTTGTACCGACCCGAATGCGTGCAATTTTGACTCAGGAGCAACAGTCGACAATGGTACATGTATATATGATGATATATGTCTCACGCTGAATCCTGACGTATACTGCTTCAATGATGGAGAAATACCTGACTACAATGTTTTAGCGAATGATATTTTGCCTCCGGGGTACAATTTTGGTTCCTTCGGGAATGATCCTTGTCTATTCATTGATCCTGATGGGAATGTTCGTCTCACTGGCAATACCGAGGCTGATTGCTGTGGCGATCACACATTATACTACTTCATTTCAAATGCAGATGGCTCCATAGGATTTGATGGTGCAGCCGTGATTACGATTAAATGCAATGCGAACGATTGTGAGAATATTGATCTTTCAACGCTCATTTCGGATGATTCAGATCCTACAGGTGCTGGCGGACAAGGTCCAGTAGATTGCATACATGTTTGCGAGTTTTCAAATACCACGTTCACATTCCCTTATACACCTGCTGATGTTCTAGTTTGGGATGTACCTATTGGAGGTTCAGGAGTATTGGGGGTTAATCCTGGTGAATACATCGTAACATGGGGCCCTTCTGGAACTGGACTTGTTACTCTAACTGTAATATCTAACGGTGTTCCTACTGAATACAGTTTCTGTATCGAAATTATGGATGGGCCACCAGCTTTCTTCACTGGTCCAAGTGTTGTTTGTTTGAGTCAAATGTCTTCGTTTACAGCATCTTCTGGTGCAGATGAATACCATTGGGACTTTGGGGATGCCACTTTTGGAGCAGGTCAAACTGTTACACATCAGTTCAATACGGCAGGGACTTACACAGTAACCCTAACTACTGTTGGATACAACTACGATGAACAAGGGAATCCGCTTTGCTCTTGCACGTCTACATACACTCAAGAAGTTGTTGTAGAAGATTTACCCGGTCCAGACATTTTATGGTTGTCTACATTATGTGAAGGAGATTTTACGAAATACTGGACGACAGCGGATTGTTTGGATTATACATGGACAGTCAATGATTTTGATGGCAACCCTGTGTTATTTACTGGCAATGGAAATGATACAATTTGTGTAACATGGCCTATAGGTTCTGGTCCGTTCGGCACGGTAACATTAGAAGTTTCAAATTGTACAGATCCTTATTGCTCGGTGCCAACTTCTGTTACTGTTCCAATTATACCTGTCGTTGGTGATATAGAAGGTGAGATCGTTGTATGTGAAGGAACAACAACTGTCTATTCATTGCCGAAATGGGTTAACACAGTTTACAATTGGAGTGTCACCGGTAACGGAACGATAGTGTCTGCAAACGGTGGACACCAAATAGAGGTTATGTGGGGCAGCGCTGGAGTTGGACATATCCACGTCGATTATCATTCTGAATTCTTAGCTGGTTTGCCGGAACATGATGGCAGTGATTGTTATGGAAGTGCCGATTTGGATGTGAGTATACGTCCGGTTTTTGCTCTCAACCATGATTTCTATTCGAATACCGTATGCTTGAATTCTACGACATCGTTCACGGCAACTGCTTTTCCTTTCACGCCGTATAGTTGGACAATAACTCCTTCTTTACCGTTTACAGTAACAGGACCAAATACCATCAGTGTTGATTGGAATGCGCCAGGAAACTACACGGTAACAGCTACGGCAGATGATGGTTCAGTTTTCTGTAACCAATCGAAAAGCATTGTAATACGCGTAATAGAAGTGCCAGCTCCAATTGGCATTGATGGAGAAACGTCAATTTGTTTGAACACAAACTATTTCTTCACTGCTCAATCAGCAGCACCTGGTTATTCTTACAACTGGAGTGTTTCGCCAGGCGGGGTAATTACAGGGTCAGGGCAAACTATTGAAGTTACCTGGACTTCCTCTGGAT
>JANRAA010000287.1 GCA_030728235.1 Flavobacteriales bacterium | reverse complement strand
CTCATGCGTGGGATGAATGGAGGCTGTCAAATGCCTTTCGGAGCATTTTGCACCAAGAATCAAGATGGCTATGAGGTTTCTGCGATGTATGCGGTCTCTGCTTCAACCCTGCCTGTTGTCATTCACGAGAGAGGCCATCAATCGCAGGCTTTGGTTGATTCAATACTAGGTAAATTCAGAGCTGAGCTGCCAAGGAAACGCGTTTTCATTAGTCGTCCGCTAGCCGAAAATCACCCTCTGCGTCTAACTGGCAATGCCAGCGGTGTTGAATGGGTCGATCTGCCTCTCATTGGGTTCAATGAACTGATTTTCCAAAGCCGCATTTACCACGACGAAGTCTTGTTTCTTTCCTCACCACAAGCTGCACGCATGCTCCGTTCTCTCGACTTGTCGATCAATTGCAGCATCGCAGTGATGGGTCCGGGAACGGCTGATGCACTGCCCGACAATGTTTTACCCGATTTCGTGGGACGAGGAAATGTAGAAGATGTAAAAGCTACGTTTAAAACGTTCCTCGGCGATCGCAAAGCGGTGTTCTTTATTGGTGAGGGCAGCCGCCGATCGGTGCAAAAGGCCTTGCCTGAAAGCCAGTATCGCGAAATCATAGGTTATAGCACCCACCCAAAAGATATGGTGCTCCCTAAATGTGATGTCTATGTCATCACGAGTCCGTCAAATACAATTTCTTTCTCGCCACACGGGCAGGATGTGAAAGTAGTCGCCGTTGGAAAAGCAACCCATGAAGCACTGCTCGAAAAGGGCATTCAATCAACGATTTCAAAAGATTATACCCATTTTGGTATCTGGAATGCAATTTTTTCGGCACTTCGTAGTTAGAAAGTCTGACCAAGACACGTTGTAATTTGCGATCTTGCAACGATCTTCGCTTCGAACCGATTCAACAATGAAGAAAACTCTCGGATTTATACTCTTTTGTGTGCTTTGTGGTCATCTAGCGATTTCTCAAACCACAGCTCCTAAATACAGTAACGATTTCTTAGCAATTGGTGTGGGAGCCAGGGCATTGGGAATGTCGAATGCACAGGTGGCCCTTGCTGAAGACGTTACCGCGGGTTATTGGAACCCAGCAGGCTTGTTGGGAATCAACAGCGACTTGCAGATATCGGCCATGCACGCCAACTATTTCGCCAACATCGCGCAGTACGACTACGCAGCAATTGGGAAGAAAATAGACTCTTTGTCTGCCGTGAGCGTTTCGATGGTGCGCTTCGGTGTCGACAACATCCCAAACACGACCGATCTTATCGATGCCGATGGAAACATTGATTACAGCCGCATCACCGCTTTTTCATCAGCCGACTATGCTTTTATTGTTAGCTATGCCCGTCAATTGAAAGTTCCTGGACTTGCGGTAGGCGGTTCTGCGAAAGTGATTTACCGCCAAATAGGCGATTTCGCAAAAGCGTGGGGCTTCGGTTTAGATGCCGGCGTGACATACCGAAAAGGAAATTGGCGTTTTGGGGCCATGGCCAAAGACGTTACCAGCACGTTCAATAGTTGGAATATCACCCTCGACGAAAAGACCCAAGAAACTTTCCTGCTTACAGGAAATGAGTTGCCTTCACAATCCATTGAGGTTACATTGCCTCGTTTGATTTTAGGCGCTGCACGTGGTTTTAAGTTCAATGAGAAGTTCAACCTGCAAGCTGCACTTGATTTGGTTGTTACCACCGATGGTAAACGAAATACGCTTATCAGCAGTGACCCTTTCAGCGTAGATCCTTCGTTCGGTTTGGAGTTTGGATACGACAACACCATCTTTCTGAGAGGTGGAGTAGGAAACGTGCAATACATCACAGAAATTGATGGCGCTCGTTCAGCCACGTTTCAACCCAATTTTGGCATCGGATTGCGCATTCGCAGCATCTACCTCGATTATGCTTTGACCGATATCGGCGATGTTTCAGCAGCGTTGTATTCAAACATCTTCTCGCTGAAACTCAATATCTTCAAGCAGGCGCGTTAGTCCGCGTTCGCACCCAGGCCGACCAATACGCACCCAACATAATCAGTGCGCTCAATAAATGCACAGGCTGCATAGCTTGTGGCATCCCACCGTAGGTGAGCGTAATGCCCGCTAGAAGCTGCAGAAATAGCATCGCCCCTACCACATGTACTTCTTTCATTACTGTGGTTTGTTTCTTCATCGAGCGAAACCAAAACAAAAAGATCAGCACGTTCAACCACGAAAAGCTGCGGTGAAATGTGAAAATCGATGGCAAAGCTCCAATCAAATCAGCGCCACGTTCTACGCCACTATGAAGCAAGTCGTCAACCAGCTCTCTGACTTGTGTGCCCATAATTATTTGCGACATCAACAAGAATAGTCCGCCGAACATCAACAGGCGTTGTGTTTTGAGGACATGTATTTTAACTTCTGAACGGCGGATGATGGCCAGCAGAAGAAAAATCAGCACAGCAGATCCGAGCATGTGAATGGTGATGCTGCCTGGAATCAAGTTCCCATCTACAACCAATTTCCCAAGCCATGCCTCAAAGCCTAGCATAAACAAAGTCGCGGCACTCAAGATGAAATAGTACAATTTGCGATTTCGGAAGGCAAAAATTAGCGACAATGAAAAGAGAATCAATACGGGTAATCCTGTCAGTGCACCAATCAGGCGGTTGATGAATTCTACCCACGTGTGCATGGGGTTAAAGATCGCGTAGTCGTGCTTGTCGTATGGTTTCCAATTGCTTTGATCAAAGGTAGGCCCAGATACGAAAGTCGATTGTGCCACCCACAACGTATCGTTGCGCACTATCATGCGACCGGCGTTGTAGGGTTCTTCTGCATGCCAAGAAACTTCATCGATGTTGGTCGGGGGGATGGTCAATCCGAAGCATTTTGGCCAATCCGGACATCCCATGCCTGAACCCGTCATGCGGACTACAGATCCAGCGATAATTACCAAGTATACCATGACGAGCGACACCCAAGCAGTGCGCTTAATCCATCTTTCTAGATTCATGTCGCAAAGGTACAACAGGAGCGCTTTGATGAGGAACTAACACGCTCAATATTCACGGAAAGAAAATTGAATTGGCCAAGAGTCAAAAAAAAGGGCTGCCGAAGCAGCCCTTGGATGGTTGTAATTTAACAATGCCCTATTAACCACAAAGAGACAAACGCTTTTGCCCCAATCACCATCCGTATGAATGTTTTGTTTTCAGACGAGCTGGGAGTTAATTGGTCACATGGAATGCAAGGCGACCAAGCCTGGTTTTCTGGAAAAAATGGACAAAAAAAAGGGACGATACGTCCCTCAAATATGTTTTGAATGCACAAAAAGCTTATCGCAAGAAATGAGCTAGTCCGTGAATTAAGTCTGTAATGCCCGGCAAACGAATGCCATCAATGGTCATGTTTACTTCAGAGGTTTCTTCATCATCAGCTCCAGAGGCATTGCTGGTTGGCAGGTAGTGCGTTACCTCAACTTCTTTAACATGGTAAAGACCATCAGCAATTCCGTTTACACACTGCACCATTTCAACTTCTGAAATCAAATTTGGGTTGTACTCAACAACTGCATAATTGGTTGGCTGTCCGTCTTCAAACTCAACATCGGCGCTAGCCACACCTTTCAGTTCGCTCAACTCTTTGCGGATTTTACCTCCACAAGCAATTTCGCACATCATGCCTTCAACGCCAATGCGCGCAACTGTTTTATCAACAGAGGCCGTTGCTTCTTTGTACACAACATTCACATCCCCTTCAGGGGTGCAAGTGAATAAAAAAACGCCCAAAAAAGCGAAAATCAGTGTCTTTGCCATGGTTGTGAATTGTTTTACATCTTTCTCCAGATGCAGACATCAAAGTTACAAATCAAATTGTTGATAGATGCTTAAGTAATGTTAATTTCGCGCCATATGAATCGTGAATGGTTGCCTTACCTATTGTTGGTGCTACTGGCTTTTGTCTGGGGTAGCTCATTTATTCTGATGCAAACGGCGTTGTTCGACGACAACAGGCAGCCCGTATTATCGGTTTACCAAGTCGGCAGTCTGCGCATTTTGGTTTCTGGAATCGTACTGCTACCATTTGCTTTGAGGAGTGTAAAAAAGGTTCCGTCTACTGCGTGGAAGTGGCTGTTTTTGGTCGGATTTCTCGGAAGCACCATCCCTGCATTTTTGTTTCCTGCTGCTCAATTGAAACTACCGAGCAACATTGCGGGCATGCTGAATTCGTTGACACCTGTTTTCACCATGATCGTTGGTTTTTTGGTTTTTCGTGTGGCAGTGCGCCGAAATCAAGTCTTGGGAATACTGGTGGGTTTGGTTGGCGCCATCGTCGTGATAGCATTTTCAAAACAAGGAGGAGATTTTACATTTGCTTCGGTCGGACCAGCATTGTTGATCGTGGTGGCTACGGTACTGTACGCTTTCAGTGTCAACATCATGCGCCACCGATTGGTTGAGATTCCGTCGGTAGCCGTTGCGTCACTCGCCCTCACCATGTTGGCGATACCTTGTGGTGTGGTGTTTTTCATGACCGACCCAATGACCGTTCTCGAAACCAACCCTGCAGCGTCAAAATCGTTTCTCGCGGTGGTTGTCCTCTCGGTTTTTTCAACCGCCATCGCCACCATTGTTTTCAATCGATTGATACAGCTAACAAGCGCCATGTTTGGTAGCAGTGTAACCTATATAATACCCGTGTTTGCTGCCATGTGGGGCTTTTTCTTCAATGAAACTTTTTCGCAGGCAGTTATCGTTGGGGCAGCGATAATATTGGTGGGAGTTTATTTAATTAATAGAAAGCCTGCATCTGTTTGAGATTGTGGAAAACTTTCATATCTTTGCCCCCCTTAAATTTTTAAAAACAAACCGCTATGTACGCAATAGTAGAAATAGCAGGGCATCAGTACAAAGTACAGAAAGATCAGCTGATCTTCGTTAACCGTCTTCATGAAGAAGAAGGGTCAAAAGTTTCTTTTGACCGCGTTCTTTTGATCGACAACAACGGAGCAATCTCAGTTGGCGCCCCGGCTGTAAGTGGTGCGCAGGTGACCGCTAAAGTAGAAAGACACCTGAAAGGAGACAAGGTAATCATCTTCAAGAAGAAGCGTCGTAAAGGCTACAGAAAGATGAATGGTTTCCGTGCTTCATTGACTGAGATCAAAATCGAAGGCATCACTGCTTCTGGAGCTGCTCCAAAAGCAAAGAAAGAAGAGCCTAAAGCAGAAGCTCCTAAGGCTGTTGCTGGTGATGATCTTACCAAAATCGAAGGAGTTGGTCCTAAAATCGCTGAAATCCTCGGCGCTGCTGGTATCACAACCTTCGCAGCATTGGCATCTGCTGATGTAGAAAAAATGAAAGAAATTCTTGCAGAAGCAGGAAGTCGTTATAAAATGCATGATCCGACCACGTGGACAAAGCAAGCTGCTTTGGCTGCTGACGGCAACTGGGATGAGCTGAAAAAGCTTCAAGACGAGTTGGACGGAGGTCGCGAGAATAACTAATATCTTAATACGATGGCACACAAGAAAGGGGCTGGTAGTTCTAAGAACGGTCGTGAATCACACTCGAAACGACTAGGAGTAAAGATTTTTGGTGGTCAAGCTTGTATTTCAGGCAACATCATCATTCGTCAACGTGGTACACAACACCATCCAGGTGACAATGTAGGTATCGGTAAAGACCATACGCTATATGCACTTACTGATGGAGTTGTTGAGTTCCGCAAGAAGCGTAACAACCGCAGCTACGTTAGCGTTGTTCCGTTCCAAGAGAACTAAGAAAAGCCCAAAATACATATTGCAAACTCCCGCCTTTCGGTTGGGAGTTTTGCTATTTTTGTACCCCGCTAACATACACACATGCTTACCCTTACAGACATAAGAACGAAACGCGACGAATTAGTGCAAGCACTGGCAAAACGCCATTTCAATGCTGGGCCAATTCTAGATCGCATCATCGAACTCGATGAACAACGCCGTAGCACCCAAACTCAACTCGATAACCTGTTGTCGGAAGCAAATGCAATTGCCCGATCAATCGGACAATTGATGAAGGAAGGGAAGCATGCCGAAGCTGAAGAGCAGAAATCACGCACTGGTGCTATCAAAGAAGAATCATCATCGCTCAAAGAAGCCCTCAATGGCATCGATGAAGATTTGAAAGGTCAGTTGTACCTCGTTCCGAACGCGCCATATACACTCGTTCCGTCAGGTAAATCTGAACATGACAACCAAACAATAGACACGTTTGGTGAAATTCCTGTTTTGGAAGCAAATGCGCTGCCTCACTGGGAACTGACACAGAAATATGACCTCATCGATTTCGAGCTGGGGACGAAGATTACAGGCGCCGGTTTTCCAGTATACAAAGGAAAAGGAGCACGCCTGCAACGCGCGCTGATTCAATTTTTCCTAGATGAAGCAAACAATAGCGGATACACAGAGTACATTCCACCACTCATGGTGAATGAAGACTCTGCCTTCGGAACGGGGCAGTTGCCAGACAAAGAAGGGCAGATGTACCATGATGCGTCCGACAACTTATACCTCATTCCAACAGCGGAAGTGCCTTTGACCAACATCTACCGCGATGTGCTGCTCAAAGAAGATGATTTCCCAATCAAAATGTGTGGATATACTCCTTGCTTTCGCCGCGAAGCTGGTTCTGGTAAGGATGTCCGCGGACTAAACCGCCTGCACCAGTTCGACAAAGTTGAAATCGTGCAGATCGAACATCCCGACAGATCGTACGAAACACTTGAACAAATGGTGCTGCACGTAAAAGGCTTGCTGACGAAACTCGAATTGCCTTACCGCACGTTGCGTTTGTGCGGTGGCGACATGGGATTCGCTGCAGCAATGACCTACGATATGGAGGTGTATTCTACAGCACAACAACGTTGGTTAGAGGTTTCCTCAATTTCAAATTTTGAAACCTTCCAAGCAAATCGTTTGAAGTGCCGTTACAAAACCAAAGACGGCAAGTCGCAATTGGCCCATACACTCAATGGCAGCGCTCTTGCTTTGCCACGTATTGTAGCCGCTTTGCTTGAAAACAACCAGACAGAGAACGGAATTCGCATACCAAAAGCGTTGGTGCCATACACCGGTTTCGAATTCATAAACTGAGTTTACACTTTTTAGCTTTGTCGCTCACGGCAATCACGTAACTTTAAGTCATGACACGCATCCTATTGTTTGCAGCCATTATTGCCTTGGTCTCGTGCAAATCTCCCAACGGAGGTTACGAGGCTCAAACACAACACTTGGATTCACTGCGCGTTGCCTTGGATGAATCTGCTCCAAAATTTCTCGCCATCCACGCTGATAGCGTGATGCTTGTTGTGAGCACCGTGAAAGATGATATGCGGCAGATGGAAATGCTCTCGAAAGGACAAATGGACGTGGAAACAGCCCGTATTTTTAGCGATTACAACAGCGCTAAGCGATTGGTGAAGGATTTTTCTGGAAGGAATGGCAGACTGACAAATGAACTTGAGCGGACGAAATTGCAACTGGCTGGATTGACAGAAGCGCTGAAAAGTGGCGCAAATGTGGATGCTGCTGGAAACAAGATCGACGATGAATACGTTAAGAAGCATGTTAGCCTTGAATCGCGCATTGCCGAAGAGCTCATTGAAGAAATGAACAACTCTGTGCGCTATGCCGATGAGGCGATACGTGAATTTAATAGGTTGAAACCTTTGGTAGACCAGAAACTGGAAGCATGGAAAAACGAATAGGTCAATACATAGTCTTACTGATTTTGGCCTTTGCCCCGATTGTATCGTTTGGTCAAACAGACGATGAGTTGGCGGATTATTACTATGCGAACGGACAGTATGAACAAGCCCGTTTGTACTACGAAAAGATTTGGAAGAACAACCGCACCAACAAGGTTTACGAGAACTATCTCAACACGCTGATCGCGCTTGAAGACCTCGAAGAAGCCGAGAAACTCATCAAGAAGAAAATTCGCGGTAGCGCCGATGCTGCCAACGCCCACGTAGATTTAGCCTCGCTGTATCTGCAATTCAACGAAGATGAGAAAGCAAAAGCTGAGTTCGACGAGGCCCTCAAAGAATTGCAACCTGGTAGAAGCAATGCCACCCGATTGGCCAATGCATATATAAAACTGAATGCGTTCGACTATGCGATGAAGACCTATGAAAAGGGCAAGCGCATATCGACCGATGGCTACGAATACCACTATGAGATTGCCAACCTCCAGGGCATGATGGGTGATTTCGAGAACATGACCGAATCGTTTCTCGATTTGCTGCGCGTTAGTCCGAGTTACATTCAAACCGTTCAAAACTCACTCAACCGCAACCTGAACTTCTTAGAAAACGAAGATACAGGCGAGATGCTGCGCGGTAAGCTATTGAAGCGTGTGCAACGGTATCCCGACGACATCATTTACAGCGAAATGCTCATTTGGCTGTTCAACCAACAGAAAGATTTTGGAGCGGCGCTGGTTCAAGCAAAAGCAATCGACAAACGATTGGATGAAACTGGAATTCGAGTGCTGGAGATCGGAAACATGGCGCGTAACAACGAAGATTACGATGTAGCCATTGATGCGTACAACTATATCGTTGGAAAAGGAACCGCAGGCATGTACTACGCTTCTGCGCGCGGGGAAATGCTGAAAGCCAAACTGACACGCATGGAAAACCGCGTTAAACCGGAGGAAAGCGAAGTCCGCGAATTGGCAGCTGAATACCAAGCCTCGATCAACGACTTGGGTAACGACCTCGGCACAGTGCCCATGATGCAACAACTGGCGCATATAAAAGCGTTTTATTTGAATGACGCAACGGGGGCTATCGACATCCTCAACCAAGCACTCGATGTGCCCGGGCTTTATGATCGTTCAGAAGCGTCATGCAAACTCGAATTGGCCGATATTCTCGTGCTGGAAGGTGATATTTGGGAAGCTTCATTGCTCTATTCTCAGGTAGAACTGACTTTTAAAGAAGACCCAATCGGTCACGACGCGAAGTTCAGAAATGCTCGCATCGCCTATTACTCAGGAGATTTTGAATGGGCACAAGCGCAGCTAGATGTCTTGAAGGCAAGTACTTCAAAACTTATTTCAAACGATGCCATTGACCTGTCATTGCTGATAACCGATAACTTCAACATGGACACGACCACCGTGCCTATGCGGTTGTATGCCCAAGCAGATTTGTTGGCATATCAAAACAGGATACCAGAAGCTGAGGCCAAACTCGACTCATTGTTGTCGGTATGGCCCGGACATACATTGAAAGATGAGATTTTGATGTTGCGGTCAGACATTTACATGAAGCAAGGTCGTTTTGCAGACAGTGAAAAGTGCCTTGAAGAAATATTGACCCTTCACTTCAAAGACATCCTTGCCGATGACGCGTTGTTCAGATTGGCAGAGATGAACGATGAGATTTACAAGAACATGGACAAAGCCAAGGAATTGTACCAACGTCTCCTCGTCGAATACCCCGGCAGTTTGTATGTCGTTGAAGCCCGAAAACGCTTCCGAGCGCTCCGTGGCGACGAAATCGAGTAATCCACAAAGTTTTAGCTAGCATCCGTAAAGTCGTTGTCGGACGTATGGATGAACCCCTTATTTTCACATTGCAAGCCTTCAACATCACTGTTGAAACATTGCTGTAGCCGTCTTTTTGCCTTTCTGCGGATACATCCTTTTGGATGAAATAAACTAAAACCGCATAAAGATGAAAAAGCGTTTCTTATGGGCCTTTATGGTCTTACCGGCTTTGGCTTCGGCGCAAATGCCTCCTCCGTTTCACCTCCTAGATCAATCGGAAATCACCACCGAAATTTTCTTGCCTCTGACAGGCTTGGAAGGACTGCGTGTGCCCGATGGCGTTGATGAAACAGCTCTCGATTACAGCACCACACAACAGGTGTTTATGATGTTCCATAAAGCGGCCTTTGACACAGCGTTGGTGCCCAGTCCGATCACCACGCGAAGGTCTGCCGCAACCATCAAATCGCAGCAACTCGCAATACCCATTCGCGTGCTCGATCTTGAGTATACCACCTTTCAAGATCATGCATTGGAAGAGGGGTTGATTGCCCTGGTAGATTCAGCTGTGGTTGATCAAACCAATGCGTTGGAGAATCCGTACATAAACCGCAGGGCATGCGCTTTTTACGTCGACAGAAGCACCTATGTTGAAGGCAGCTACATTTTCAAGCTTACCCAAGAAGGGTATTTTACCAATTTGGGCACAGCGGCTACTTTTGAAGTCGACTTCGACGACGGACTTGGTTTTCGCGATATCGCCTTCGGACAATCGTATGAGGTTTCTTATGAAGATCAGAATAGTGATCGCACCATGCTTTTTCGCGTGCAGCGCGGCACGGATGTTAGAACCATGCGATTTGTTTTAAAGAGTGCGGGAGGAAACGACATGGCATTAACTCCCGTTTTACCCCCCTGGCCGAGTGAAGTAGCAGCCTACCCGTGGCGTGTTTCTGAACAAACCGAAAACGGGATTTTCACGGCCAACGCATATACAGCCATCAGCGAGGATGGAATATTCGATAAGCCATTCGTATTTATTGAAGGCATTGATTTTGGGTTGGAATTTGACCCATACCGATTTGGAGATTTTGGGTGGTATGAGTTCTCATGTGGTAATTCACCAAAGTATCCATTTCTTGAAAAAATGCCCGAACTGCTATTGCCGCTTTCTGAGGCAGGGTACGACATCATTCTTATTGATTTTAAAGATGGTGCCGCGAGCTTATGGGACAACATGCGGGTGGTGCAAAAGATCATTCATCTCATCAATGAGCACAAAGTTGGAACAATCGAGAATGTCATCTCTGGGGCGAGCATGGGAGCGGTGCTGGCGCGTATGGCAATAACCGACATGGAGTTGAATGGTGAAAATCACTGCACACGATCCTGGATTTCCCTCGACGGTCCGCACCGTGGAGCAAACGTGCCTATGGGGTTACAAACCACCATTGAAACGCTCGCCACCCAAAGCTATGATGCAGCAGTGTTCAAGATTCTCTATCTGCTGCGACCAGCAACACGAGAATTGCTGATCTCCCAATTGTCTTCCAGTGGATCGAAACACACTCAATTTCAAAGTCAGCTTGACGAAATGGGGTATCCGCATTTAGCGCGTGGTTTGGGCATCGCGAATGGAAGTCAGACAGGCACCATGCTGCCGTTTTTTGTCGGTGACCCGATTATGTACTACGATTGCAGCGTCGGACCTTTCGACCTTTTAAATCTGCGCATCAATGCAGCTCCGGGTGATCCAGCAGATGTTCTAGGGCCGAACAACCATTGGGTGGTGAGCAGGGTGAAACGTATACAAACATCGTTTCTAAATACAGGGACGGCAGCAATCACGTATGCGCTCGACCCCAATCAATATCCTGGTATAGACAATGCCCCTGGTGGAATGCGCAACTCCATGGTGGAGTTGGCTACTTCTTTGAATAAATTCATCGATGATCTGGGTTTTTTTGAGGATCTGTTCGACATCTGCCCGAATGATGTGAGCCAATACCAACCCTATCACTCGTTTATCCCAACGGGGAGTGCCCTGGGATTGGATGTGACGACCTACTATGCGCCGGCACTTCCCATCATCGAAGACAACCCGCACCTGTTGCCTTTTGATGCCTATTATGCTCCTTTGGGCTACAACATGACACACTCTGAGTTGAACGATGACATCATTGCGTTTGTCCTCGATGAAACTTTCGCTGGAGAACCCATCATGGGCAACGAAATCACAGCATCTGTTGCGAACGGGTATTTCAATTACGGCAAGCCCCAGCAATACATTGTTGGTGATGCTTTGGTGCATGACGGTGGAGTGCTCTATATCAATGGCACTGGTCCGTTACATTATGGAGAAACCTCAGAATTTGCTGCTTCACAGTCTACGTACTACGCCCGAACCAGCAGTTGTGGATCTACCCTCGAGATAGGGAATGCTGGCAGCTTGATAATCGGCGAAACTGAGAATGGACGTGTCGGCGAGTTGGAAGTTACCAATGGAAGTACACTGAAACTTGTGGATGGCGGGTTCTTGCACATACGAAACGGCAGTGTTTTGAGAATAGCCGCGGGCGGACATATGATCATTGATGCAGGGGAGATTTTGGTTGAAGAAGGTGGGCAATTGATTGTGGAAGCAGGCGGGGTGCTAGAATATGCGAGTGAAAGTGCAATCGTATTGATAGGCGCTGAATCAGCCATCAACTTGCACGGTGAGTTACACATTGCCGATGAAACCATGTGCACCATTGAATGTGGTGGCAATGATGGTGGTAAACTGCGTTGCTATAACAGCGGACAATCCGTGATTGGTTCTCCGAGTTCAGAATTGTACATCTATGGAACCGGAATGAATGACCGCATTGTGGAAGTCATGCAGGGTGGCGCTTTGTGGACATCCCCGAGCTTTGGCCGACTGACATTGAAAAATGGAAAAGTGACCTTGGCACAAGGGGCTAAATTGACAAGCACGGGTAAGTTGCGGGCCGACAAAGTGTTATTCGAAGGTTCGGACCCTGGGTCAACGTCTATTTATGGTTTGAGAATGTGGAACTCGTCTAATTTAACGAAGTGCAGATTCGTGAATATGAAACTGTTCATGAACCCATGGTCTCACCTCGTGAGCATGACAGATTGTGATTTGCTGGAAACGAAAGTCCAAGCTTATAGTGGTGGATTCAGAGCAACAAATTGCGTTTTTACTGAATCGAATGTCGATCTCAACGATATGTACTACGCAACCCGCATGGTAAACTGTGATTTCGCAACTGAGGGTAATCTGGAAATGGCGTTGGCAGATAACAGCAATGTCATGCTATATACGAAGAATTGCACCTTCAATGGTTACCACACAGGCATTGAGAAAAATGGAGGTGGTGAACTGAGAATGCGTTGCAGTACCATCAGCAATTGCTCAACTGGCGCACGTATTATGGATTTTAGCACGGCCAACTTGAGCTCAAATTTTGGTGCTGGTTACAATGCTTTTCATTCAAATGAAATACACCTGCACCTCATAAATGCAGCTGATTTGCGGCTTATGAACGGACACAATACGTTTGGTGCTGCTTTTGAAATGTTAATCTACGGCTCCCTGATAGGAAGTTGCGACAACGATTGCAGTTTCCTGTTGAACGCCAACAATAATTATTGGGGGCAGTACATAGCTCCAATACCGTCAGCATACTACCTGACTGTTACCGACAACGCTTGTCCTAACTCTGGGTGCACCGCTACCCTGTCTGATAAGTTTATTGATTTCACATCAAGCACCTGCGGACTATACGACACCATGCGTCCTGCCGTAAAACCAAAAACACGATTTGCAGACGGTAAAACAACCTATGATTTTGAATTCAGGGTAGAAGAAGGCGATTTCCTTGTCCTTTCTGGAAACTTCGAAGGGTGGCCGCTTGAAGATGCACTCATCGCATGCCGACAAGTTAGTAGTGAATATGGAGGTTCAGACATGGAAGCGTTGGAGATGTATCAAGAGCTGTTTTCGTCAGACATGAACGCACGATCACCCGAGATCATGGCGCTGACAGTGGCTGGAATTAACGATGCCATGAATTGTCTTGAGAACGTCCTTTTTGTGAATGATGAATTAAACGATGCCGCCATCGAGATGATGACCAATGTGTTGAATAAGAGTGCAATGGCGGAATTTGATATGCCGTACTTGGGAATCATGGTGCACATGGAGGAAATCAAGGCGCGGCTGGCGCGGCTGGCGCGACAGACTCAAATCGGACAAGACATACGAGAGAATGCCGTGTGGTGTGGCATGGATTCTTTGGGAACAACGTTCATGGCAGGTCGGTATGCTCAGGATGAGCGGCAAATGATGAATCAAGAACTCTCAATAGCCTACCCAGATAGTTTGATAGACAGTGCAATTGTTGTCCCTGAATGGAGTCCGCAAATTGACCAAGAAATTTTTCACTTCGGAGCGATATTCAATGGCATTGATGACATCGACTACCCGATTTGTTCGGACACCTATAAAGCAATGGCTGTTTCTATGTTGGCGTCGGGTGATTTGTACCCCAACCCAGCAGAGAACAGCTTATTTATTGACCTTCATGAGCGTTCTTCGCTTGCATTGATAGTGCATGTTTACGATGCATTTGGAAGAGAGGTGGATTGCGGAAACATCAATTGGATGGATGCCAACAAGCAACTTACGATATCGGTTGAAGGTTTGCCTCCAGGTTGGTATGCCTTGAGGCTTTCGAATGAA
>JANRAA010000286.1 GCA_030728235.1 Flavobacteriales bacterium | reverse complement strand
AGCACCGATGTTAGGGTTCATGGGAACTGTAATCGGTATGATTGAAGCGTTTGATAAGATTGCTGAAGCAAACACCATCAACGCATCTATCGTTGCGGGTGGTATTAAAGTGGCACTCTTGACAACAGTATTCGGTTTGATCGTTGCGATCATCCTTCAGGTGTTTTACAACTACATCCTCTCTAAGATCGACAGTTTAGTGCTCGACATGGAAGAGGCTTCTATGGATTTGGTAGACGTTTTGTACAAGCGTAAAAAAGCATAAGGAGGTCCGACATGAATGATAAAGGACTACAATTAGGACTTTCCATTCTTCGTTCACTCATCATAGTGATTGGAGCTGGATTATGTGTGTTCATCGCCGTAAAGGCTGATGGCGACGAGACCATCGACATGGGGATTGCGAATTACGGCGGTTTGCTGGATGGAGCGATCTACATTACCAACATCGTAGGTGTACTATGTGCTGCAGCAGCAGTAATCTTTGGAGTTATTTACTTTGTAAGCAACTTGAAAGGCAACATGGGATCACTTGTTGGAATAATAGCATTTGCAGTTTTAGCATTGGTTAGCTTCTTCGTCCTTTCAGGAAATGAAGTCCTTAAGGTGTACCAAAGCAACGATTCAGTTGTTACACCTATGATTTCTCAAGTGTCTGGCGGGGGGTTAATCTTGGTTTACATCCTGTCGTTCATCGCTATTGGAGCGATTGTATGGACAGAGGTGAGCAAGATGATAAAATAAAGAACTATGGCAAGAAGAGAAATTCCAGAGATTAATGCTGGCTCGATGGCAGACATCGCATTCCTGCTTTTGATCTTCTGGCTCGTAACAACGACGATTGATTCCGATGAAGGTATCCGTCGTCAGTTGCCACCTCCGATACCACCTGACATGGTTGTACCTCCTGTAGTAGCTCGAAACGTTTTCGTTGTTCTTGTGAATGCGAATAACGATTTGCTAGTAGAAGGGGAAGAGTTGCGCATAGACAAGTTGAAAGACAAAGCCAAAGAATTCCTTATTGCCAATGGCGATGGGTTGACCTACGGTGATTTGCCTGAAAACGAGAACTTGCCTGTACGTGCGAAAGTCAACAAAGCGGAGATTGCAGCTTCGGTTGCTCAATACGAGCAATTGGTGAAAACGGCAGATACCGATGAGCGGAAAGACAACCTGACGAAGGTGTTGAACAACTATCGTGAGAAGCTTGCAGCAATTGAGTTGTTTGGAAAGGAATACAAAATTCTTCCTGCATCTGCGTTGATTTCAATGCGTAACGACAACAACACGTCATACGACACCTATATTCAAGTTCAGAATGAGTTGGAGGCTGCGGTAGCGGAGTTGCGTGATGAGCTTTGCAAAGACAAGTTTGGAATTAGCTACAAGGAGTTAGAAGACAACTACGAGAAGAATCCGACTGACCAAAATCTATTGAATAGAATTGAGGCCATTCGGGATGTCTACCCGCAGCGTATTTCTGAAGCAGAACCTGAAGACGCGGGAGCGGCATACTAAATCAACTCACGATGGCGAAATTTAAAAAGAATACCAAGCGCTCATCTGGAGCTATTTCTACAGCATCGCTGCCTGATATCGTATTCATGTTGCTTTTCTTCTTCATGGTTGCAACAGTGTTGCGTACTGAGGAAGAGAAAGTGAAAGTGATACGTCCTGAAGCTTCTGAGCTGTATAAAATTGAACAGAAACACTTGATTCGGTACATCAATATCGGTCCTCCACAGGACAAACGTTATGGTACCGAGCCTGTGATACAACTGAACGACCAATTTGGGGAAGTTGCAAATATCCAAGAATGGGTAGCTCAACAAAAAACCACGTTGGATGAGAAAGAACAGAATAAAATGTGGGTTTCATTGAAAGTGGATAAAGACACCAAGATGGGAATTGTAACGGGAGTGAAGCAAGAATTGAGAAAAGCCTCGGCTTTGAAAGTACTCTACTCTACTAGCCGACGCGACCGAACCATATCCGATTGATCGTCATAACATTGAAAAAAAAAGATCGCTATTTGCGATCTTTTTTTTTATTTCACTATTCTTTTATTTATTATTTTTGCGCCCTAGACTACCAAAATTATGAGATTAGCAGTATTACTTTTGTCTTCAATGGTTTTGTTTTCAAGTTGTGCAAGCATGTTGAATAGCAAGTACCAAAAAATCACAGTGGTTTCAAATGGAGATGAAATTCTCGTTGACGGAAAGGCTCCTGTTTATGCCCCAGACGGACGGGTGAAGGTTGAACGCGACCAGATTCCTCATCAAATAACTGTCAAAAAAGAAGGGTATTTGGACGAAAATTTCGTGATTGTCCAAACAAAGAGATCGCCTTTGTATGCGCTATCTGTTGTCCCTTTCGGGATTTTATTCTATCCTATTTTCTACGACATTGGCCCAAAAGCATTTGACTATGCGAAAGAATTCGATGTAGATACAAAACAGGAAGATATCCAGTCAAAAGGAGAGAATCAAAAGAACATTCGCCTCGATCAGGTAGCTGTCAATTTGGGCGGAAAAGATATCGTGTACAAACGCTTCTATCGCAACCAAGATTATGTTAAAAACAACTCGAGCTTCAGAACGAAAACCGAT
>JANRAA010000285.1 GCA_030728235.1 Flavobacteriales bacterium | reverse complement strand
CTAGCGGGGTAGTCGACGCTGAAACGTGCCCGGGAGATGGTGACAACACGATCTTCAAGCGGTTGTCGAAGAACCTCAAGCACCGTTCGTTTGAATTCAGGCAATTCATCCAGAAACAGCACACCGTTGTTAGCAAGGGATATTTCACCGGGTTGAGGCCATCCACCGCCACCGACGAGGGCGACATCAGAAATTGTGTGATGGGGAGCTCTGAAAGGACGTGAAGTGACAAGTGGCGAGCGCTTTTTCATCTTTCCTGCTACCGAATGAATCTTTGTTGTCTCGAGGGCTTCAGATAAATTCAATGGAGGTAATATGGTAGGTAGCCGCTTAGCGAGCATCGTTTTTCCGGCTCCTGGCGGACCAATGAGGATGAGGTTATGTCCGCCCGCCGCTGCAATTTCAAACGCCCGCTTTATATTTTCCTGTCCCTTCACATCCGAGAAATCGAGAATCGAGTCATCGAGTTGTCGATTGAAGAGCTCATCGGTATTGATCACCTCGCTCATCAATTGGACATTGTTGCTAAAATGGTCGATTACCTCGCGCAGGTGATCGGCTTTCAGTACGGTAATGCCCGCAACCATGGCCGCTTCTGGCGCATTCGTAGTGGGCACAATGATATGAGTGAAGCCCTCATCTTTTGCTTGAAGAGCGATGGGCAACGCCCCTTTTATTTCACGCAAACTGCCATCGAGCGAAAGTTCACCCATCATCAGATAGCCTTGTACAGATTCTGGCGGCAACTGTTCGGAGGCTGCGAGAATTCCTATTGCCAAAGGCAGATCGTACGCAGTACCTTCTTTTCGGATGTCGGCCGGCGCCATATTGATCGTGATTCCCTTTCCCGGCCAGTGCATCCCAGACTCTTCAATGGCTGTTTTGATGCGTTGTTGACTTTCTTTCACAGCGCTATCGGGCAAACCAACCATAAAAAAGTTGATTCCTTTATCGATATGCACTTCGATGGTGACGGTAGTAGCCGCAATGCCATAGATGGCAGAGCCGTAGGTTTGAACAAGCATAAGAATAATGTTAAGGAGAAGGCAGTTTTCGACAGCGTTTTACTGTCAGACGTTCAATTCAATATAGTCGATCAGCGAGTGAATGATTTTGATGTGTACCTCTTGTATGCGATCAGCGTAGCCGTTCCAAGGCACGCGGCATTCAACGTCGCACAGCGGGGCAAGTTTACCACCATTTTTTCCGGTTAGTCCGACAACAGTCATCCCTTTCTTTTTCGCAGCTTCGGCAGCTTTTAAAACGTTTCCGCTATTGCCGCTGGTTGAAATGGCGAGTAGCACATCTCCAGCATTGCCCACTGCTTCAACAAAGCGCGAGAAAACAAAGTCGTAACCGTAATCGTTTCCAACGCAGCTCATGTGCGTAGGGTCAGATATCGAAAGTGCAGCCAGTGCAGGACGATTGTCGCGGTATCGACCGCTCAGCTCTTCAGCGAAGTGCATGGCGTCTGACATCGACCCCCCGTTTCCGCAAGAAATGATTTTACCACCACTTTTTAAAGCAGTTACCATTGCCTCACCAGCCTCGGATACGGCCTGCAGGTTAGAAGGGTCGGACATGAAAGATTGAAGCACAGAAAGAGCCTCATCGAAATGCTGATGTATGCGATTGTTTGCCATGGGTCGAAGTTGATTAAAAAAGGAATAGGCACAAAAATTAAACCCCTCGATTTTGCGAATGGACATTATTTTTTTGTGGATGGGCTGTTCGAATGGACATAAACCGAAGAAACAGACTTTGGCAGACCGGATAGAATGAAAAAGCGGCATCGAAAATTTTCATTTGATGCCGCTTCAAGTCATTTCAAACTGCTCACTTTTTAAATGCGCGCAGTCCTTCTTTCAAAAAGCTGATGAATTTATTCGGGTCGACATCATACGAAGCAGAACCGCCCAGTTGGTTGCCATCGTGATCGAGCATCACATAATATGGTTGCGCGTTCACATTGTATTTTGAGGCCTGCAAATAGGTCCATTTATTACCAATGGTTTTGATTTTAAATTCTTTACCGCCGTATGTTTCAACGCGGTGTTCTTCTTCAGGAAGTAAGTTTCGGTCGTCAACATAGAGTGAAACGAGAATCACTTTATCGTTCAAGATCGCCGCCACTTCGTCGACGGGCCAAATGGTTTCTTCCATTTTCCGGCAGTTCACACAAGCCCAGCCGGTGAAATCGATAAGTACAGGTTTGTTTTCACGTTTTGCTTCCTCCATGGCCTCATCGAGGTCTTGGTATTTTGCTTCCACATGAGCGCCATGAGCTGGCTTGTTTTCAGCATAGGTCATTGGTGGTGGGAAACCGCTGATGAGGTTCACTTTCGACCCCGTCAATCCAGGAATCATGTAGATGGTCAAGACAGCGAATACAAGTCCGAAAAGGAAACGAGGCACCGACATTTTTTGATCTTTTGAATCATGAGGAAAGCGCAAACCACCAAAAAGGTAGATTGCGATGAGAGCTGAAACGGCTACCCAAATGGCGATAAACAGCTCACGCTTCAACAATCCAGCTTGCCAAACAAGGTCGGCATTTGAAAGAAACTTGAACGCAAAACCAATTTCTAGAAGCCCGAGAACCACTTTCACAGAGTTCAACCATCCGCCTGATGAA
>JANRAA010000284.1 GCA_030728235.1 Flavobacteriales bacterium | reverse complement strand
GACCCGTACCGATGTTGAAGGCATCGCGCATCTGGCGCGTTTGGCCATTACCGATGCTGAGGCCACGTCGTATGCCGATAGCCTGTCCAAAATCTTGATCTTGGTCGATCACCTGAATGGTGCCGAGGTGGCTGAAGTGGGCCAAAGTGAGGTCGATAATACCGCTGCCGACGAAGATGAGGAGGGGAAATAAGACGTAGTTCCAATTGAATTTTTCGCCGGTGCGACTGGAGATTAATACGACGCCGACAACGGCTAGCAACACTGCGAGGACTTTGATGACGGTGGGTACATCGGCAGGGTCGGTGAGCATAAACCAGGCGACGGGTATCACGAGCGACATCTTGGTGGCGACAGACGTGATCGACATCCCCACACGCTGCGAGGTGAAGGCCATAAGGTAAAACAGGGAGATGAACAGCACGCCGATGGTTAACCCACCCACAAACCACGGTGAGCTGGCGCGCTCGAGGTAAGGGTAGTCGGGACCTGCTAACAACATGCCTAACGTGCAGGCAATGAGGTAGTTGATGACGATGGCCGGAAAGGTGATGACCCTGAACGACGTAAATGCTCTGAAGAGGATGAATATGGCTGTCGACGACAGAATGCTGATGAGCAAGTATATCATGGTCGGTAAATGTCTATCAAATCGGCGCCAAATGTAGTGCAGCTTTGGTGTTCTCCACGCACTGCCGGGGCTGCAATGCCTGTTTTTAGGTACACATTGCCTGTAAGTACACGCAGTTCGTCGAACAAGCCGGCATCTAAAAAGCGTTGCAAGGTATCGGCTCCGCCTTCCACAATCACCGAAGCGATGTTGCGCTGGTGCAGGGCAGACATTACCTCAGGGAAGAAATTACCGAAATCGATTTTTACGCGTATATCGCTTGCATCGACTTCGTTGAGCACCAAAAAAGGTGCAGCAGCGTTGAATACACGCGACGTAGAGGGCAGTTGCAAATCGCGATCGATGATGATGCGGGTGGGTTGGTTGCCAGCAACGTCGCGCACCGTTAGCTCGGGGTCATCAACGCGCACTGTTTGACGTCCGACCAAGATGCCCATTTCCTGGCTGCGCCAAAGATGCACCAGCTTGCGTGTTTCAGGCGCTGTTATCCACACCGATTCGTTTTCACGACCCATGAACCCATCTTTCGATTGCGCCCATTTGAGGATGATGTACGGACGTTTTTTCTCGTGAAATGTAAAAAAGCGACGGTTCAACTCACGTCCTTCTTGCTCCAGAACGCCTACTTCTACATCGATGCCGTTGGCAATCAGACGTTCAATGCCTTTACCATCCACAGCATCGAACGGATCGCGGTTGGCGATAACAACGCGTTTGAAACGGTGTTTTACGAGCAAATCAGCGCAGGGAGGCGTCTTTCCGAAGTGAGCGCAAGGCTCCAGAGACACATATATTGTAGCATCGGGCAGCAGCGACTTATCGGCCACGCTGTTCACGGCATTGACCTCTGCGTGCGCTTCACCATATTTTCGGTGGTAACCTTCGCCGATGATGCGATCGTTGTGCACAATTACAGCGCCTACCAAGGGATTTGGTGCCACCATGCCCAAGCCGTTGGCAGCCAATTGGAAACACCTGCGCATGTAGCGCTCGTCAGCTTCTTTTGTCACGGGCGGCTTGCAACGTGTTTTTGAGGAGAGAGGCAATCGTCATGGGTCCAACACCGCCTGGAACCGGCGTGATGTAGCTGCATTTTGGGGCCACAGAGTCGAAGTGGACATCGCCTTTGAGGGTATATCCCTTTTCAGAATCATCGTCAACACGTGTGATGCCTACATCAACCACCACAGCGCCTTCCTTCACCATATCGGCGGTTATAAACTCCGGACGTCCCAGTGCCACCACCAAAATGTCGGCTTCACGAGTGAATGATGCCAAGTCGGCCGTCTTGCTATGCGTCAACGTCACCGTGCAGTTGCCAGGTTCCGTATTACGCGCGAGCAAAATGCTCATCGGCGAGCCAACAATATGACTTCTGCCAACCACAACAGCGTGTTTACCAGCTGTTTTCACTCCGCTACGCTCCAGCAATTGCATGATGCCGTAAGGGGTAGCGGGCAGGTAGGTTGGGAGGTTGAGTGCCATTTTTCCCACGCTCACCGGGTGAAATCCATCTACATCTTTATCTGGATGTATCGCTTCAATCACCAATTGCTCGTTGAGGTGGGCGGGAAGGGGCAGTTGCACGATGAAACCATCAACGGCGTCATCATTGTTCAGTTGTTCGATCTGCTCGAGCAGTTCATCTTGCGAGATATTGGCATTCAAACGAAGCAGCGTGCTTTCGAAACCGCAACGCTCGCAGGCTTTCACCTTGCTGGCAACGTATGTTTCGCTTGCACCATCATTGCCCACTAAGATGGCTGCCAAGTGGGGTCTTTTGTATCCGCGCTGCATGCGCGACGACACTTCAGCAGCTATTTCTGCTTGAATGTCTTTTGATGTTGCTTTTCCGTCGAGTAGTACCATATTCTCTTAACGACGACGCGCACCTTTCAAGCTAGTGGCCAGGTTTGCCATGCGGCTCTTGCTGGTCATCGCCTTCATCATTTTGCGTGTTTCGTCGAATTGTTTGATCAGTTTATTTACATCGTTGATGTTTCTTCCTGCACC
>JANRAA010000283.1 GCA_030728235.1 Flavobacteriales bacterium | reverse complement strand
CCTCTAGTTTATACGCTGGATCAGGAGCGATTCCGATACCCGTATCGGCGACAGAGAACTGCAATTGAACCATGCCACTTTCCGACGTCAGCTTCTCTACTTTCACAACTACTTCTCCGCTTTCAGTAAATTTAATGCTGTTGCTAACCAGGTTAATGAGGACCTGACGCAGGCGTGTGCTATCGCCAATTAGGTGGGCGGGAACAGCTGGGTCGACAAAGACTAGCAGCTCTAATTTTTTCGACGTCGCTTGAGGTCTTAGCAAGTCGATCACCTCGTTTATTATCCCATTCAAATCGAACGGTTCATAATCGATTGACAGCATCCCCGCCTCTGCTCTCGAGTAATCGAGGACAGCATTTAGGGTTGTCAGCAATGACTCTGACGACAGCTTAATGGTAGATAGGTTATTCTTTTGCTCAGAGGTAAGGTTCGATTTTTCGAACAGATCTAGGTTTCCGATTATCCCATTGAGAGGAGTACGGATTTCGTGACTCATGTTTGCAAGAAACTCTGATTTCACTTGGTGAGCATGCTCCACGTTCATTTCCGCTTCAATCAAAGCTTCACTTTGGGAGTTTACTTTTTTTAATACAGGACGAATTAGCAGGAAGAATCCGGCGATTAGCCATGCGAGCAAGGCACCATTCACCAAGAGAGAGTGCGATCTTTCGGATTCAACTTTTTCCGCTAGCGATTCGCTTAGCAAATAGATTACACTGCCCATTCCGTGATCGTAGGCATCTACATTTGCTGATAATTCTTGCAAAGACATCTCGGCGTTTTCATTTTTCGCCATGCCTGCCAGCTCTTGAATTTTAAAATATGCCCCATTGATTGTTTTTAGGGTTGCTTCAACATCCGCAGAATGCGAACCAGAAAGTCCGTGCGACTGCTCCCTATTAACATAACCCTTGTGAGCGCCTGACCATAACTTCAGCAATGAATCCAGCTTCTGCCGTGTTTTTTCTTGGTCTACATCCTTATTTAAAAGTGAAGATGCTACGAAACGCAGTTCTTGCACCAACGCCCTTTGACGGCCTGCGAGGCGCAATTCGATGGCATTCTCTTGGTGTTTTGAAAGATTCGAAGAAAGGAAGGTTTGTCCAACAAGAGCAATGAGCGCCGTGACGCCCAGAAAAATATATAATCGAAATGAAGTTGTACTTCTCAAACCCAGGATATGTCGAACGCTCAAAGTTAAGACATTGCAAATGTCTTAAAAAGAAAGACTTAGTTTTCTTTTTCCGAGATCAAACTCTGTAGCATAACCAGAGTTTCTTGCAGTCCGTCGAGCTCAATGGGTTTATTGAGGAATCCTACCATACCAACTTGTTCGCACCGGATTCTTTCCTCTTCCATCACATTTGCCGACACCGCGACAATTTTAGGTATTCTATCAGATGCAAGGCCGAGGTTAGCTATTTGTTCGGCGGCAGCTATTCCATCGAGTTGTGGCATCTGAAGATCCATCAGTACTACATCGAAAGACTCTTGCTTGATCAGTTCAACCAATTCCATCCCATTGCTCACGATGGTTGGAAGGATATTAAAATTTGCGAGCAACAGTCGAATAACATGTTGATTGATAACATTGTCTTCGGCGACACATATTTTTAATTTGCTTATTTCAGTTAGGGCCTCCGATGATATATCTAGCGCTTTAGTAGCCTCCGGTTTTGCACCATCTTCAGCTACTCTTTCTGACGCAATTTCAAATGAAAACGTAGAGCCTCTGTTGGGAGCGCTTCTCACATTGATCTGACCATTCATCGCCTCAATCAAACGTTTACTTATTGAGAGACCGAGACCAGTACCACCAAATTTTCTTGTAGCAGAGCTATCCACTTGAGTGAAGCTCTCGAATAGGTCGCTGATTTTACCTTCGTCAATTCCTATACCTGTATCGGTAACAGCGAAGTTGAGGCGATATTCATTTCTAGTTTTCGCTGTTAGCGTTGCAGACAGAATAACATTTCCCTTATCGGTGAACTTGATTGCATTCCCAAGAAGGTTAATGAGTACCTGTTTAATTCTCACCTCATCACCCAGCACCTCATCTGTAATTTTTTCATCACAATCGAGAAACATGGCAAGTCCCTGTGATCTGGCTCCAATTTCCATAAGGCTGAACACCTCCCCCATCATTTTCTTTAAATTGATCGGGGTATTTTGCATCACCATTTTCCCTGATTCAATTTTCGAGAAGTCAAGAATGTCGTTTATGATGACAAGTAGGTTTTGTCCGCTCATGCGAATGGTATCAACAAACACCTGCTGATCGTGCGTTAAAGCTGTATCGTTCAGCAAATCAGCCATTCCTATAACACCGTTCATTGGCGTTCGAATCTCGTGCGACATGGTGGCTAAAAATTCTGATTTTGCTTTAACGGCTTTCTCAGCATCATCTTTAGCTTTCACAAGTTCCCTTGTTCTTTCTTGTTCTCCAGTTATATCACGAACGCGATAAACGAGCAGTTCTTCATTTTCTCGATGAATCCAAGAGATTGATAAAAAAGTTGGAAATGTTGAACCATCTTTTTTTCTCATTTCGACCTCATCGTTCCAAAAACGATCTTTTAGAAGGGTCGACACACCTTTAAAGTCTTGTTCTGGCGTCAGTTTTTGCTTTCGAAAGTCCGATATATCGA
>JANRAA010000282.1 GCA_030728235.1 Flavobacteriales bacterium | reverse complement strand
TTGATGCTGTCATGCCTCCTGCCGAAGCGCCACCAATGGCATCAATGACGACGTTGTGTTGCGGTATAAGCGAGGTAAACTCTTCGAGCTCTGGAATGAGGCCTTTGCGCCCCTTTTCCCAAAGATCGAGGATTTCAAACAGGTAATCGAGCACACCAGCAGAGTAACATCCTGCGCTTACTGCGCCTGCCATGGTTAAACCAAGGTGAAAGGTGGGAGGTGAATGTTGCATTCAGACAATATTGGAACTGTCCGAAAATAAGCAATCCAAATAACTAAGCTGACTAATTTTGATTGGTAATCTGCTCCAAAATCCCATCCCACAGAGCGATGCGCATCTCAAGCGAGTGTACGGCTGTTTCTTCAACTTCCTGCCACTTCACGTCGTCGTCTCCGCAAAGGGCCGATACGAGCTTCAATGCCAACGGTCCGTGCTCATCGCCATCCAATTCGATGTGGCGCTCGAGGTAATACAAAAACTTGGTATATTGACTTTGTCCGGCTTCTTTCAAAATCGAAATAAACATGTCGGGAATCACATCTTCACGTCCAAATGTAAAGGCAGACGCCACCAAATGAGGCTTTCCCGAGTCGATAACGGAGAAGGTGTGTGCAACAAAGTCTACAACTGCTTGAGGAACTTTCACGAATTCAAATGCTTCTACAGGTCGCGCTGCAGCGCGGATGTGAGAGATATATGTGTCGATTGAAGTAGTCTTCGCTCCCAACTGTTGCATGGCTTCGAGGTACATTTCGAAGTGACTCTTCGGTTCACTGAGTTCGTTGACATCACTTTCCTCTCCGTGCACGATTTCGTTTATAAAACGCGCCAAAGTAGGATTTTGGGCAGGAACCCATGGCACCGAAGTGCAGGTCAAATGTTGCTGAAGCGATTTGAGAAGCGACATGAAATCCCAAACGGCAAAGACATGTGATTCTGTGAAGACACAGATATCAGATACACTGTCAAAGCGTTTGTACAAATCATGATTTTTCAAATGCTCGCGGAGAGGAGCAATGCGTTGTTCGATTGTGGCTATTCTCGACATAAAAGTTAGGATTTGAAAAGAAAAACCGCCGAATTCAGAAAATGTTTACCCTTGATTTTCAAAAGTCGTCAGAACTTGGTAGAGGTTAAAAATCAACTCGCGGTGCGGATGTTCTTTGTTATCTGCCAAAAAGCCTCGCACAACCATTAACCCTTCCATCAAACTATCATCATTTACTGGTCCGCCCAAGCTCTCAATCAATGTTAGCGCTTCAAAAGCTGTCATATAATCGCCTTCAACAGCGATTCTGCTCACCAATTGAATATGATCAACCGGTTGGAACCCTGAGTGCCAGATGAAAAACAAAATATCCCCATGAATGCTTGCAAAATCCTGACTACCCAAAGCACTGACAAGAGCATCTTCACCGCCTGAAACCTTGAGTGTTGAAAGCATCTCTTTTACGATTTCTTTAGCGTTCTCATCATCTGTATCTCGATAAAACTCGAGCAAAGGCAAAACGAATACATCATCTGCCAACTGGTCGATTTTCTTGATGGCGGCCAAAACCGTTTTTGAATCTCCGCTGCGAAGATCAGATACCACTTTGATGGTGGACTTCTTTTGATTTTCCATTTCCATAATCGCCGCAAAGGTAGGAAGTGATTTAAACTATTTCTGCAACAAGAGTCTGAATTCGGCGAGCATCATTGCCGTCGCACCCCACACCACTCGTCCACGAGCATCAAAAGCCTTGACCTTCAATTTCATATTATCGCCACCTACCGCCACTGTGGCATCTTTTATCGCATGCTGATGAAGGAGATCGTCGATAGACCAAGAGAACACATTGGCCACCTCTCTCGGATCAGGAATGAATACTGGAGGAGATTTCAAGACACCAACAAACGGGCGGACAACAAACTTGCTCGGTGGGATGTATACTTCTGAAAGTTCACCAATCACTTCGATATCGTTACCGTGAACCCCAATCTCTTCATGGGTTTCACGCAGCGCAGTGAACATCAAATCACCATCATCTGGATCGCGCTTCCCACCTGGAAAAGCAATCTGTGCACTATGAACGCCTTCGTAACTGTTCCTTTCGATGAGCACTGTAGACCAACCACGCTCTTGTGGATGAAGCAACATCATGACAGCACCTTCGCGATATTCTGAAACAGAATTGCGAATATCTTCTGCGCTTTCACGCACGTACGACATCATTTCCATATGAGCCAACCGCCCAGGCAGGTCTGATTTCAGACGTTCGCGAACAAGTTGAATAAAATCTTTTTCCACAGACCAAAGTTACCGTAATTTTGTCGCCCATGCCGGTGTACTTTCTGAACAACGAATTGTATTTCCCCGACCCAGAAGATGCTTCTGACGGATTGCTCGCCATCGGAGGCGACCTTACGCCTGCAAGACTATTACTGGCTTATGAAATGGGGATTTTCCCTTGGTATTCGCCACCAGACCCTATTCTGTGGTGGAGCCCAGACCCGCGATGCGTTATCTTCACAAACCAAGTAAAGGTTTCCAAAAGCATGCGGAATGTCTTAAATCAAAACCGTTATCGTATTACCTACGACAATGCTTTTGAAGACGTGATGCGCGGCTGCCAAACCGTAGAAAGAGAAGAAAAAGGCACTTGGATCACTGAAGAA
>JANRAA010000281.1 GCA_030728235.1 Flavobacteriales bacterium | reverse complement strand
GATCTACCACGATGCCCAAATCGGCTTTCTTGCTTTTTATCACCCCTGAAATCTCAGTGAGGTGCTCAGGTAGCGGCTCTGGATTGTGCGGAAACTCACCGTTAGGATTGCAAAATAGCTCAGTTACTTCGTTCACTCCCAATGCTTTCAAAAGGGCAGGAATGAAGATTCCACCTGATGAATTAACACAATCGCACACCACCGAAAAATTCGCAGCACGAATGGCAGCAACGTCTACAAGCGGCAAATCCAAAATCATTTGAATGTGCTTGTCCATCCATGTATCATCGGTTGAATAACTACCTAGATCATCAACATCCGCGAAGCTATATGATTCTGATTCAGCAATATCGAGTACTTTTTGTCCTTCAGCTGCTGAAATAAACTCCCCCTTCCCATTCAACAACTTCAGCGCATTCCATTGCTTCGGGTTGTGGCTCGCAGTGAGAATGATTCCTGCATCGGCTTTCAGCCCAGGCACTGCCACTTCAACTGTTGGCGTTGTGCTCAATCCCAAATCTACAACGTCTACACCCATTCCCTGCAAGGTCCCAACCACCAGCTTTTGAACCATCGGTCCGCTGATACGCGCATCGCGACCAATCACGATCTTCATTCGCTTTTTTCCAGCTCCCATAAAAGACGCAAAAGCGGCGGTAAACCGCACCACGTCTAACGGTGTAAGCGCATCACCAGGAGCTCCTCCAATGGTTCCGCGAATACCAGAAATAGACTTTATTAATGTCATGCTATGCTGTGTTTCTTTATCCTATGTTGGCAAAAGTACTCATATCATGAACCTACGACGCATTTTTAAGACACCAAGCATCCACATTTTTTTCACCAATTTGGGATTCAATTTGTGATGAATCTTTAATTTCAGTGCTTAACTTGCCTCATGCGTTATTCAATTCTACTCTTTATTCTCTTTTTCTGCGGGTGCACCGCGGATGTTGAACAATCTGCCTACCATCGAAAAATGGAGCCCGCTGACAACTTGTGGGTGCAACGATCTTGGCCTGATTTGAACCCGGATGTCCGCATCATGACCGCCCTACACGAGCGCCTTGCCGCGATGCAAAGCGACCGTTCGAACGATACGCCTTGGCGGTTGGATGGGCCGACAAATATCGGTGGACGTCTCAACGTGATTACATTGCATCCAGACAATGAAGAAGTGATTTTTGTAGGCGCTTCCAGTGGTGGGATTTTCAAAAGTGACGATAACGGACAAAACTGGATTCCTATCGCAGATAGTTTTGAGCATTTGTCAATCGCCGACATCGTTTTCGCGCCATCAAACACCAATGTTATGTATGCTGGAACAGGAGACCCCAACATCTCTGGCACCCCACACCCTGGAAATGGGGTGTACAAAAGTACCGACGGCGGTGAAACATGGACGAACATTGGCCTTTCAGAAGGTTCCATCGTAAGCAAGATCGTTGTTCACCCAACCGATCCAGACATCGTGTATGTTGGTATGATGGGACTTCCATTTGAACGCAACAACGACCGAGGATTGTACAAGACGACCGATGGCGGAGATACGTGGGAACAGGTTCTTTTCTTGTCTGATGAAGCCGGTATCACCGACTTGCGTATAAACCCTGAAAACCCCGACATCATTTACGCTGCTGGGTGGAACAGGATTCGAAACAACCAAGAATCGCTCGTAACGGGTGATTTTGCGCGTGTATTTAAAACGACAGACGGCGGCGACAACTGGGAGATGCTAACAGGCGGACTTCCAGAGACACCGCAATCACGCATTGGATTAGAGATGTCGGCAACAAACCCCGACCGCCTTTGGGCCATTGTTGTGGGTGAGGAGTTTGAAGTTGAAGGCCTTTATAGAACCGACAACGGCGGCGACACATGGACCAACATCATCACCAATCCGTTCGACCTTCAAGGTATTCTGGGTGGCTTTGGATGGTATTTTGGAAAGGTTCGCGTCAACCCCCTTGATGACAACGAAGTTTCTATTTTGGGTGTAGACATGTGGACGAGTTTCGACAACGGACAAACGTGGGAGATGACAGTGCCGCCATGGTATTTTTACGAAGTACATGCCGACAAGCACGATATGGTTTACGCACCTTCAGGAAATATATTACTCGCCACCGACGGCGGACTGTACCGTACAGAGAATCATTTCGCAAGCTGGGACGACATCGACGACATTCCAAACACACAGTTCTATAAAGTTGCAATCGATCCTTTTCAAAGCGAGGTTTATACTGGCGGCGCGCAAGATAATGGAACAACCACGGGAAGCTACACCAACATCGATGACTGGTCAAGAGATTATGGCGGAGATGGCTTTCAATGCATTTATGACCCTGTTATACAAGGACTAAAATACATGGAAACCCAATATGGAAACCTTGTATATAGCGACAACGGATTTATTGACCAATTTACCTTTGGTATTGATGAAGATGATCGCCGAAACTGGAGCATGCCGTATGTCATGAGCAACTTCGATAATGCCGAATTCATTACCGGAACATACCGTGTTTACCACATCTCCGACGCCCCTTTTGGATTCTGGGAACCCATCAGTTTCGACCTCACCGATGGTAATATTTATGGCGACACCTTCCACAACATCAGCGCAGTTGAAATCGATAAATATGCTGGTGAAACCTTCTATGCAGGAA
>JANRAA010000280.1:6720-14555 GCA_030728235.1 Flavobacteriales bacterium | reverse complement strand
GAATTTAAACGGGGCGAGGTGTTGACGGTGAGAATCGTTGATGTGGCCTTTGGCGGCAAAGGGGTTGCGAAGATTCCAACAGAGAAGGGTGATTTTACGGTTTTTGTGATGAACACCGTTCCCGGACAACTTGTGCAAGCGCGTGTTGATTCATGCAAATCGCGCTATGCGGAATGCAAGCTCGATAAAGTGTTGGAGCCAGCGCCTGAAGAAGTCAAGAATGATTTTCAGCCAATACCCGGTGCGCCTTATGCGCGATTGCCGATTGAGATTCAATTGAAGTACAAAGAGCGCACAGCATTGGATGTGTATCGCAAAATTGGAATGATTGAAAATCTCGATGAGGTATATTCAGGATTGATGGCTTCGCCGGAAGTTTGGCACTACCGCAATAAAATGGAATATTCGTTTTCGGCCATCGGTTTTGATCATGCGAAGCAAGAAGAGTTCGATGGTTTTGCGCTTGGCTTTAAGCACCGCGGAACGTGGTGGGTAGTGGAGAATTTGGATGCCGACAGCGGCTTGTTTGATGCTGAAGTAGAAGGGAAGTTGAAGCTGCTTCGTGAATGGTGCGAGAAGACTGGTTTGCCTGCCTGGCACCCACCAAAACGAGAAGGGTTTTTTAGATTTTTCGTGGTACGTAAAAGCTTTGCTTCGAATAAGATTCTGATCAATTTGGTAACGACATCTGATAATTTGGATGCCTTTAATCGTGATGAGTTTGTACAAACGTGTCTGAACCTGTGGGGAGATCGCGTGCAAGGCATTTTGCACACCATCAACGACGATCGCGGTGAGCGCGTGGAAGCGCGAGAAGGCAATAGCAAAGTGGTTTATGGTGAGTTGAAAATCAAAGAGCGCATCAACGATTTGGATTTTTCAATCAGCATGTCGAGCTTTTTTCAAACCAACCCGAAAAGCGCTGAGAAACTTTATGACCTCACTGTAGATTGGGCAGGAAATACCGATAGTGAAGGGTATTTGATGGATTTGTTTTGCGGTACCGGCACGATAGGCCAGCTTCTGGCACGTGGCACAGGCAAAGACATTGTGGGAGTTGATATCGTGCAAAGCGCCATTGAAGATGCCCGTCAGAATGCCAAAGAGAATGGAGTGGAGAACGTTACTTTTCACGCCGCCGATGTAGGCAAGTTCTTGGTTGAATATCCGGAGTATGCGGGTAAAATCGCCACCATCGTTTTGGATCCACCACGCGGGGGGATCGCTCCAAAATCGTTGAAGAAAATCATCGCTTTAGATGCCCCACGCATAGTTTATGTGTCGTGCAATCCTGCCACCCAAGCCCGAGATATATTGACCCTGCGCGAAGACGGCTATGAGCTGTTGGATTTGAAGTTGGTTGACCAATTTCCACACACTTCCCACATCGAAGCGGTGGCTTTATTTGAGAAGAAATGAGTTTAGACAAAACGTATTGGAGTGAGCGTTGGGAGCATGGACAAACCGGTTGGGACATTGGACATGCGTCTCGGTTTTTGATTGAGGCGGCCAAGAACTTTCCGAAAGAGACGAAGATTTTGATACCTGGATGCGGCAGTGGATGGGAGGCTGAGGCACTTTTTAGAAGCGGATATACGCAGGTACATATCGTTGATATCGTTGATGTTCCCCTTTTGAAATTCAAACAGCGCGTTCCCGATTTCCCAGATGAGCAGTTGATATGTGGAGATTTTTTCGCCTTACACGGCGGATATGAATTGATATTGGAGCAGACCTTTTTTTGTGCGCTGGATCCGTCGTTGCGACAGAAATACGCTGAGAAAATGCACGACTTGTTACTTCCAAACGGTGTGCTGACAGGATTGCTTTTCGATTTCCCACTCACCAGTGAAGGACCGCCTTTTGGGGGGAGTGTAGAAGAGTATTTGGGTTATTTCGAAAGACTTTTTACAATCGAAGAGATGGAAAAAACGGAATTGTCTATTCCACCTCGAGCAGGTCGAGAATTGGGATTTCGCTTGCGGAAAAATGCTTAATTTCGTTGTCTATGCCGAGCAAAGAACGCACACAGATTTTAGACCACTGGGAGATTGACCAGAAGATACGCCGCATGGCTCATGAGGTTTACGAAGATCACTACAAAGAGAAATCTTTGGTGGTAGTTGGCGTAAAAGATCAAGGAGTGATTGTTGCCAAGCGTTTGGTAGAAGAATTACGCGCCATATCGTCGTTGGAGATTGAAGTGCTGGAATTGGATATGCACAAAGACCAACCTTTGAAGCACGACATACATCTTTCTGGAGATTTGTCGGGACTCAAGAACAAAGTTGTTTTCGTTGTTGACGACGTACTAAACAGCGGCCGCACCCTCATTTACGGCGTTCGTTTTCTATTGGCTGCTGGTCCGAAATCACTGCGCACAGTGGTTTTGGTCGACCGTATTCACCGAACATTCCCTATCAGAGCCGACTATGTTGGCCTCACATTATCGACAAATATCAAAGAGCATATTGAGGTTGAGATGGCTGGAAAACAGCATGCTGCCTACATTCAGTAACGGTGTTGTATAATTTCGCCTCTATTTTAATAAAATCAACTATTTTTGCGCCCTCGGTCCCGTAGCTCAGCTGGATAGAGCATCTCACTTCTAATGAGACGGTCACAGGTTCGAATCCTGTCGGGATCACTAAGAAAGCACAGACTTTCCCGCGAAGCGGGAAAGTCTGTGCATTCGGAATTCGGATAGACAGGATCACGCGAGTAATCCTAAAAGCCTCGGCTTGATTGCGGGTTTTTCTTTACTGGTAACCCTGGCGCCCAAACTTCACTCTTACTTCATCTGTGCTTTCGAATTGATGAATCGAATCTTCATACGGGACGATTCAATTCCATCAAAATAAGTTATCCGCAATTGTATAAAATTGTTTTTTATACAATTGCGGATAACTAAAAATAAGCCGTAAATAATTGTATACTAGTTATTTACAAAACAGGTCCCCACGCTCACTGCAATCATCTATTGATTGACTAAGCTCTCAAAGTGTCTCGATAATTAATACCTCCACCTATTCGCCAGCCTCACCAGCGAAAGCATTATCGGTACCTCAATTAATACACCAACAACTGTTGCTAGTGAAGCGCCGCTATTCAATCCGAAGAGGGCGATGGCCACGGCTACTGCAAGTTCGAAGAAGTTGCTGGCGCCAATCATGGCTGACGGTGCACAAATGCAATGTTCTAACTTTATGAATCGTCCACTAATCCAAGTGATGAAAAAAATGAAATAGGTTTGAATGGCGAGGGGAATTGCGATGAGCAGTATCGCCATCGGATGGTTCAAAATGGTTTGTCCTTGAAAAGCAAAAATCAAAACCAAGGTAGACAGCAATGCGATGATTGATACTGGTTTTAATCTTTTCAGAAAGACCTCTTCGAACCACGCTTTTCCTTTGTTCTTGATGAGGAGTTTGTTCGAGGCATATCCCGCGAGCAGCGGAATAACGACAAAAACGATGACCGAAGTGAACAGTGTTTTGTATGGAATGCCGATCGATTGTCCAGCGGCATTCGAAAAGTCGATTCCGAAAACGGAGAACAAGAAACCAACGATGGGCACAAATGCAATCAAAAGCACCAAATCGTTCACAGAAACTTGGACCAGAGTATAGTTCGCATCGCCTTTGGTTAGGTACGACCAAACAAAAACCATGGCTGTGCAGGGTGCCGCTCCGAGTAATATGGCACCGGCTAAGTATTGTTCTGCGTCATCGGGGCTCATGTATGCAGCGAACACGTGCTCGAAGAAAAAATAAGCGAAAATCGCCATCGTGAAAGGTTTTACGAGCCAGTTGATGGTCAACGTAAGTCCCAATCCCTTCCAGTTTCTGGAGAAATATTGAATCGACGAGAAGTCTATTTGCACCATCATCGGGTAGATCATAAGCCAAACGAGCACTGCAACAGGAATGTTGATGGTGAAGATATTCAAATCACTCAGTACCGATATCGAATCGCCGGCAATGGCACCCAAAAGAATGCCTGCTGCAATGCAAATAAGAACCCACGCTGTTAGGTATTTCTCAAAGAAACCGATCTTGTTTTCAGTTGTCATGGTCGTTGATTTGCGAGAAAACATACATCATCTCACTTGCTATGGTGAACGATGTTGCATCGTACATGGAGTGTTCTATTGTGCTGTCGTCGAATTGTTTTGGGTCGTTGTAGCGAACGGCAATGCGGACATCGCAACCAGGAATGAACGGACAATTTTCATCTGCGTGTGAGCAGGTCATGATGGCTGCAAAGTCTGAAGTTGGAGTAGAGCTATCGTCGTAAAGTTTAGAAAAAAGTACGACAGGCGGTTGATTGGTAGCGTATTGCACCTGAAAATGAGGATTTTCGTTACCAACAGAAGTTACCAAAAAACCAAAGCGCAGAAGCGAATCGATAGTGCGTTGGTTGCAAGCAGTTATTTCAACACCACCGCTAAAGCAATGAGCATCGACACCATAGCGCCATGCTGCCAAAGTTGCCCACAATTGCGCGAATTGACTGCGCCGAGAGTTATGCGTGCAGATAAAATTTAGGTTCGCTGCTTGGTTCTGCTTTTTCGCTTTTTTGATGTACACCACCAATTTGTCGAGACCGCTTTTTCTTTCAGAGGTAATCGAGTCGAAATCTATTCGATCAACAATATTATGAATTGCTTGCAACATCTGAATCGAAAGGTTTTAGCAGCACGAAGAACCAGGAGCGCAGCTTTGTGCGACATCTGCCTTTGTTCCTAGCGTTTTCAAAGAAACTTTTAGTTTTTCTGCTGGAATTCCACATTTGTCTTTTGCCAAACAGTCGGTTGTTGTAGCTGTAAGCACGAAATGTTCTCCATTGTGAGATAAACCGAATTTCCCAATGGTCTCCATTTGGTATTCAACTTCGATTTCATCGTCTGCAATTCCCAGTTTGTCTTCTGAAATGCGAATGATGTTCAAGAGTTTGGTGGGTGCTAGCGCGTGATCAAAGTCGTTTGCTTCCCACAATTGAAATCCGACTTTGCTTTCACTTCGCACGGTACCGCCGCAGTCGATGTAGTCTTTTTGGATTCTTCCAACTTCAGTGATGTGAAAGTGACTCGGGATGAATGAGCCATCTGGCAATTCGAACTTTAGGGTAGAAGATGTTTGAAGCAGTCTTTTCAATATTGAAAGTTTCATTTTGTCTGATTTTAGAAGATGCGAGGCTGAATATCAGCAACATTGATTTGTATCTGAAGGTAATTTCTGTCCGAAAAACTCCGAGAAAACCGCTTTGAATTCTTCCCATTTTTCAGCGTCGATGCAGTAGCTCATGGAGACTCCCTCAACGGTACCTTTTATGATCCCGATGGATTTTAGTTCTTTCAAATGCTGACTGATTGTTGGTTGTGCCAAGCCAAGTTCAGCCACCAAATCGGAGTTGATGCATGCGTTTGCTTGAATCAAGTGTTCTAAAATGGCGATACGCGCAGGGTGAGAAAATATCTTTCCCATTTGAGCAAACGCGTTTTGTTTCGCCGTGAACAGATCTGTTTTTGTAATTCCCATAGATATATCGCAATATTACGATATAATCAACATCCTTTTGAAAAAAGCCGAGAAAAAGGGCATTAATTAACAGTTCAGCGACACAATCATTGATTTGTACTCGTCATTCTGCAAAATGTATTCACCGACATGATAAATAAGGTTGAACTTTGCTTAAAATTATTGGAAATGACAACGATAGATAAAACGAAGCCGGTATTGGTAACGGGCGCAACAGGATACGTAGCTGGATGGCTGATAAAAGAACTTTTAGAAAATGGAATAACAGTGCATGCTGCAGTGCGGAATCCGAGCGATGAGAAGAAGGTGGCTCATTTGAAAGCGCTATCAGCGCAGACAGGTACTCCGATAAAGTTCTACAAGGCCGATTTGCTGCAGGAAGGAAGCTACGCTGAAGCGATGGAAGGGTGTGAATTGGTTTACCACACGGCATCGCCGTTTACCTCGAATTACAAGGATGCTCAAAAAGAGTTGATTGACCCAGCTGTTAAAGGGACGGAGAATGTGCTGAATCAAGCGAATAAAGTGAACTCTGTGAAGCGTGTTGTTTTAACCAGCAGTTGTGCCGCAATTTATACCGATTGCACCGATGTGGCTGCAGCCCCAGGAGGTGTATTGACGGAGAAGGTTTGGAACGAAACAGCATCTTTGGAGCACCAGCCGTACTCGTTTTCGAAAACCCTTGCCGAGAAAAAAGGGTGGGAGTTGAACCAAGCGCAGAAACAGTGGGACATGGTTGTAATCAATCCTAGCTTGGTGATGGGGCCAGCAACCAACATCGGTACCGCCACCTCTGAAAGCATGACTTTGCTAAAGCAGATGGGCGATGGAACCATGAAAAGCGGTGTTCCGAACATGGGAGTGGGAATAGTTGACGTTAGAGATTTGGCTAAAGCGCACTTCAATGCAGGATACATTCCATCGGCGAACGGACGGAACATCATATCGGGACACAACTCATCGTTTTTGGAAGTTGCGCATATTTTGAATGATGCTTATGGTGCGAAATATCCGGTTCCGAAGAAGGCGCTGCCAAAATGGTTGCTTATGCTTATCGGGCCATCGGTTAATAAATCAATTACTCGAAAATTTGTCCGCAACAACGTAAACCTCGCTTGGAAAGCGGATAATTCGAAGAGCCGACAAGAATTGGCCATGCATTATCGTCCGCTCAAAGAAACCATGATCGACTCTTTTGAGATGTTGATTAAGGAGAATTTAGTGAAGCAGAAATAAAGAGAAAATCTATGAAACAAAATGTTGCGATAACGGGTGCTTCAGGAATGATTGGGAAAACCATACTTCAACATTGTCTTGATAGTGAAAGAGTTAGTGGTGTGGTGAGTTTGGTTCGAAAGCCCTCAGGGTTAGTACATCCCAAACTAAAGGAAGTGGTTGTGAAAGATTTCTCGAACTGTCATGAAGTTGCAGACCAACTTGCGGGTATCGATATCGCATACTTTTGTTTGGGTGCTTATACAGGAGCCTTGCCAGATGATCAGTTTAAGACGGTTACGGTAGATTATGCAGTAGGCTTTGGAAAAGTATTGCACCAACAATCGCCGGAGGCTCGATTTTGTCTGCTCAGTGGCGCAGGTGCAGATACAACCGAGCAAAGTCGCGTTTCATTCGCTCGATACAAAGGGATGGCAGAGAATCAGTTGACTGCAATATTTAGAGACAACTTCTACGCTTTTCGTCCCGGCTACATCTATCCTGTTGAACGCAGAAAAGAACCGAATATCTCTTACGCCGTTTTCAGATTTTTATATCCTGTTGTCAATGTGTTTGCAAAGAACTTCAGTGTGAAATCTACAGAACTTGGAAAAGTGATTTTCTCTGTCGGTCTGCATGGTTCCGAAAGAAAAGTATTTGAGAACGTCGATATTCGGAACTTCAAAGCATGAAAGATATAGTCGTCATAAGCTCTGTAGCAGATGTCCATGCGATGTTGGGTTTAGAAAAGCCCCGCCATCCATTGATTTCGGTTATCCAACAAAAAGATTTGAAAGTGAGTGGCGACTTTCAGGCTGCGCGTTTCCGTTTCGACCTCTATCAAATATGGATGAAAGACGGTTTTGATTGCGCGATAGGCTATGGTCGGAATTCATATGATTTCAAGGAAGGAGCGCTTGCCTTCATCAAGGCAGGGCAGGTTTTGTCGGCAGAGAATCACACCCTCAACGAATCGGCCAAAGGTTGGTTGATCTTGTTTCATCCCGATTTGCTGCGTTCGTTCGAATTGGGTAAAAGCATTCATCGGTATTCTTTTTTCGATTACGAGGCGAATGAGGC
>JANRAA010000280.1:0-6710 GCA_030728235.1 Flavobacteriales bacterium | reverse complement strand
TCCTGGTATCTGTTAGCCCGCGTCCCGCGTATCCGGCGAATGAGGCTTTGCACATATCAGACAAAGAACAACAGTCATTGAATGAAATAGCTAGTAAGATAGATGAAGAGTTGAACCAGCGCATCGACAAACACAGTCAGAAGATTTTTGTGTCCAATATCGAATTGTTGTTGGATTATAGCACGCGTTATTACGATCGTCAGTTTTATACTCGAGCGAGTATGAATAGCGATGTTTCTTCGCGTTTGGAGCAGTTTTTACAAAGCTACTATGAAGAAAACGAGCAATTGAAAACAGGAGTTCCTTCGGTAAAAATGTCGGCTGAGAAATTGGGAATGTCGGCCCAGTATCTTAGCGACCTTTTGCGAAAAGAGACAGGACTGAACGCACAAGAAACAGTTCAGCGCTTTGTTATTGATCGTGCAAAAACATTGTTGTTAGGCACAGGTGAGCCTGTAAGTCAGATTGCTTACCAGCTCGGATTCGAGTATCCGCAGCATTTTTCTAAGTTGTTCAAATCCAAGACAGGCATGAATCCCGGGGAGTACAAAAACCTCAACTGAGATCAAAGTTCTACTTTGCCTTTTCGGCGATCAGGTCTACCAACCGATCGAGTTTACTGCGATTAAAGCCCAAAGCAGGGAAGATAATGTCGCAGTCGTCATAATACTCGCTGCGTTCTTCGAGGTGGTTTTTAATGAAGGTAGTTAATTCATCGGGGGATTTTCCGGCGACGAGTGGACGCTCTTCTTTGGCGTTAGAAAGTCGGTGGACGAGGGTGGCGACATCCATTTTGAGGTAAACGGTGATGCCTGCCTTTTTCATGATCATGTGGTTGTCGTAAAAACAGGGTGTGCCACCACCGGTTGACAGCACCATGTTGGCTTTAGAATCGATCAACTGGCGCAAGTATTTGCGTTCTAGTCCGCGGAACGACGATTCACCTTCTTTCTCGAATATTTCAGGTATCGACCTTTTCTCAGCCTCTTGGATAACCGCGTCGAGATCGAAAAAATCAAAACGCAAGGCACGTGCCAACTGCTTGCCCACTGTGGACTTCCCACTGCCCATGTATCCGATTAAATATACCTGCATCCGACGGCGAAGTTCGCTAATTTCTCATTGATACGTCATTCTTGCCGCATAAACTCAATCAGACTGAAAATAAGGCAGTTAAATAAACCGAAAACTGCCAAAAAGGCTGATATCCGCCGCATGGCGATGGATTTGCAGGGGAGAATGAAACGATTAAAAGTTATGGATTTTTCAAAATTTACCATCAAATCACAGGAAGCAATTCAAATGGCTCAGCAAATTGCCACAGGCAAAGAGCAGCAGTCGATTGAACCCGCACACATATTAAAAGGAATATTAGAAGTAGATGAGAATGTGACGCCGTATTTATTGAAGAAGATGGATATCAATCCTTCTCTTTTTGAATTAACAGTAGATAAAATCATCGACAGTTTACCGAGTTCTACGGGCACCAGTTTGCATCTTTCGCAGCAGGCCAATCGCGTGTTGTTGAAAGCTGTCAATTTGTTGAGTTCATTTAATGACGAGTTTGTATCGATAGAGCACTTGTTACTCGCCATGTTGGATGCTGGAGATCAGACATCGCGCATGATGACCGATTCGGGATTTAAAGCGAAAGACCTGCGCGCAGCGATTGTTGAGCTTCGGAAAGGGGAGCGAGTGACATCTGCTTCGCAAGAAGAGAGTTACAACGCATTGAACAAATATGCGAGGAACCTCAACCAGTTGGCCAACGAAGGCAAGTTGGATCCGGTTATAGGGAGGGACGACGAAATTCGACGTGTCCTCCAAATCCTCACGCGTCGAACGAAGAACAACCCGATTTTAATTGGGGAACCGGGCGTTGGTAAAACGGCCATCGCTGAAGGTATTGCACACCGAATTGTAGAAGGAGATGTCCCAGAAAATCTGCAGAACAAAGTGATCTATTCCCTTGATATGGGGGCTTTGGTAGCAGGAGCCAAGTACAAAGGTGAGTTCGAAGAGCGCTTGAAAGCGGTTGTCAAAGAGGTGCAATCGAGTGAGGGAAACATCATCCTATTTATAGATGAAATACATACGCTTGTTGGCGCAGGTGGTGGAGAGGGTGCCATGGATGCAGCGAATATCTTGAAGCCAGCTTTGGCAAGAGGTGAACTGCGAGCTGTGGGCGCAACGACGTTGAATGAGTACCAAAAATATTTCGAGAAAGACAAAGCCCTTGAGCGACGATTTCAGAAAGTCCTCATCGACGAGCCAGATCGTGAAAGTGCCATTTCCATTCTGCGAGGGATTAAAGAAAAGTATGAGAACCACCACAAGGTTCAGATAAAAGATGACGCCATTATTGCGGCTGTTGATCTTTCACAACGGTATATTTCAGATCGTTTCTTACCCGATAAGGCCATTGACTTGATTGATGAGGCTGCAAGTAAATTGCGGATGGAGATCAATAGCAAACCCGCTGAACTCGATGAGATAGACCGTAGAATCATGCAGTTGGAGATTGAGCGTGAGGCAATCAAGCGAGAGAATGACCATGCTAAGTTGGATGAATTGGGCAAAGAGATCGCTAATTTGAGCGAACAACGCGATGGATTCAAAGCGAAATGGCAAGCAGAGAAAGACATCGTAGACAGGATTCAGTCGGGCAAGAAAGAAATTGAAGACCTGAAAATAGAAGCAGAACGGGCTGAAAGAGATGGCAATTACGAACGTGTTGCAGAGATACGTTATGGCAAGCTCAAAGAGTTGGATTCAGCGATCGAGCTTGCGAAATCACAACTTGCAGAAATGCAGGTTGACAGTAAGATGATCAAAGAAGAGGTTGATCCGGAGGAGATTGCAGATGTCGTTTCAGCATGGACAGGTATTCCAGTTAGTAAGATGTTGGAGAGCGACCGCGAGAAATTGTTGCGCCTAGAATTCGAGCTCGGTAAACGAGTGGTAGGACAAGAAGAAGCCATTCAGGCGGTTTCAGACGCTGTGCGCAGATCCCGTTCAGGATTGAGTGATTCAAAACGACCAATTGGAAGTTTTATATTCCTCGGCACTACAGGAGTTGGTAAAACAGAATTAGCAAAAGCACTTTCTGAGTTTTTATTCAACGACGAGAATGCCATGACCCGCATTGACATGAGTGAATACCAAGAGCGTCATAGTGTTAGCAGACTGGTAGGTGCGCCTCCGGGATATGTTGGTTATGATGAAGGAGGACAGCTCACTGAGGCCGTGAGAAGAAAACCATACAGTGTGGTGTTGTTGGATGAAATCGAGAAAGCGCATCCAGATGTCTTCAACGTATTGTTGCAAGTCCTCGATGACGGTCGCCTAACCGACAATAAAGGCCGCGTGGTGAATTTCAAAAACACCATCATCATCATGACCTCGAATTTGGGTAGTCATATCATACAAGAGAACTATGACAACATGAAGCCAGGTGAAGAAGAGCGCGTGCACGAACGCACCAAGCTGATGGTTATGGAAGAGTTACGTCAGCAGATTCGTCCGGAGTTCTTGAACCGCGTTGACGAGATGATACTGTTTACGCCACTGAACAAAGAACAGATTACAGGAATAGTAACGCTTCAGTTGCGTCTCCTCAGTGATCGTTTGCAGCACGCGGGCATACATATGGTCGCCAGTGAAGAATCGATCAAGTATCTCGCAAATGCGGGATTCGATCCGCAGTTCGGTGCTCGTCCGGTGAAACGAATCATTCAAAAAGAAGTGTTGAATGAACTTTCAAAAGCGTTGTTAGCGAATAAGATCGATAAGAGTTCGACAGTTGTGTTAGATGTCTTCGACAGTCACATCGTATTCAGAAAACAGCTTGAAGAAGAGCATGTGGTGGAATTCATGAATTAGAATTTCATGAGACGATTTTATTCAAAATGAGATCGTCGACTGCCTAAGGCCCTACTACGAAACCGCTGGGAAGAAGTTTTAAAAGACTTTTTCTCAGTGGTTTTTTTGTGGAATTGTGTGTCAAATTGTCAAAGTCTATTTGAATTTGGGAGAGGCGAGAAACGATTGGATTTAGAAATCTGCGTTTGTACCAATCGGTTGTTTCAAGTACCGATTATTAGAGAGATAGGAGAAGTTGGGAATAGGGGTGAAGTGTTATACGCATTTTAATCTTAGAGAAGAAGCTGGGAAAAGCCATTAAAATCCGTTGCATTTCCAGCTATTTAGCTTGAAAACTTATTTTCGGAAGGGATAGCTATCAGAAATCCGACATTGACAGCCCAACGTGCATCTACCCGGTAAACCCTTAGAAGTACGAAGCTAATAATCTGTGAACTTATTTTAGGACGGGTCGTGTGATACAAGGCAGTTCAAAAAGGAAGGTTTGCCCCTTGCGGGGCCCGCCCGCCCCCGCTCCTTCGCACCGAGCGACGTGAAGTTAGGAAGAATGAAAATGCTTGTCAATAGGCATTTTACCTGTGTACACTAAAACTTTGTGGATGAAGAAAATTTGGAAATAATCTGAAAGAAAAGTGCTATTTAATGTCTTGAGAGAACATAAGTTGTCCTTCCAAACGACCTTTCAACACATCCCCTGCCTTCACTGGTCCGACTCCAGCAGGAGTGCCTGTGTATATCACATCACCGATTTTTAGGGTCATAAATTGCGATACATGAGCAATGATGCGATCCACAGAAAAGATCATATTAGCAGTGTTACTGCTTTGTACAATCTGCCCATTTTTTTCAAGTTCGAAACTTAGGTTTTGGATATCCTTTCCTTCCAATGATAAGAACTTTTTGGAAACGATAGCTGACCCATCAAAAGCCTTCGCTTTTTCCCATGGATGACCTTTTCGTTTGCATTCATCTTGAATATCTCTTGCGGTAAAGTCGATGCCCAGGCCAATTTCATCGTAGTAACGATGTGCGTATTTTTCTTCAATGTATTTCCCCAAGCGATTGATTTTCACAAGTACCTCAACTTCGTAGTGTAAATCGGTTGTCCATTCAGGGATGTACATCGCCACACCCTGCTGCAACAAAGCGCTATCGGGTTTTAGAAAGAACATCGGTTCTGTTGGGAGATCGTTTTTCAGCTCTTTCGCGTGATCGGCGTAGTTTCTGCCTATACAGATGAATTTCATTTGATTGTGTTCAGCTTGGTAAAAACTCGACTTCAACTCTTCTTTCGGCGGCATTCGCTCCTGCTGCGCGCTCTTCACCGAAATAATTGGTCAGGATTCGAAATTGTTCTATACCCGACGAAATTAGATATTTTCTGACAGCGTTAGCGCGATCTTTTGAGAGTTTCAGATTCAAATCACGGCTACCTGAAGTGTCTGCGAAGCCCGTTAGTATGATGCGCATTTGTGGATTCACTGCCATGATTTCAACGAGTTCGTTCAATTGCATTTTGGCGTCTATTGAAAGAGCGGTGGATCCGGTGTTGAATCGGACATCGAATCCATCGGGGAGGTTGCTGACATAAGCTCCTGAAGCAGGGCGATTTCCGTTTATCAGTTCATTTAACATCCCTTTTAGCTCATCTATTTGAGATTGAAAAGATGGGTCATAGCTAACGGGTTGTCTTTTGATCTCTTCTACCTCATTTCTGATAGCATCAATTTTCGCTGAGTTTTGCTCAAGCATGGCTAGGATTTTATCGGCAAAGTCATCAGGTGTTTTTTGAGTGTAGGTAGGGAGTACAAATTCATCCTCGCTAGCGAGCAGATTCAGCGTAGCGTTTGAAAATTCGATCTCAATTGGAGCCAGTAGATCATCTTTTTTCATGTTTCTCACTTCATTGAGAAGACGATCTTGGTGTTTCGCGAGTTCAGTTTCTGAGCTCCCAATTTGGACCATCAGGTTGCTGTCGGTAAATATTCCGATTTCATCTTTTAGATCTGCTCGTAGGTCGTTGAGTGTGTTTTGCACTAAGAAAAATCGTGCATCTGCAAGTTTGTTTCCCTTGAGCTCCGGACTCCAGTCGGGGCTGTTTAGCGACATTCCATCTATAGACTGAAGTTTTCTTTTAATATCGGATGAAAAACCTTTAAAGTCGGCGATTTCTTTGTAGTTGTAGTATTGCACGGCATCTCTCACAATTTGACCAAGTTCGCGGTGCATAAGGTCTGAAGGTTTGATGAGGCTGAGTTTGTCACCTGTTACTAGAACAGCCCGATCGATGTAGAAATTGATAGCATCGGAAATGAGCTCTTGCATGCGTGATTGATCATCATTGCCTGCAGGTTCATAGTAGTTAATAACGACAGTATGTCGCTCAGTACTCCTCAACACATACCTCATACCGTCTGCTTTCGCCGAGTCACCGAGGAAGTGGTTCACGATGGTGACGTGTTGAGCGAGGCTGCAGAAAGGGATGGTTAATAGCAGTATGGACAGGAGTAACCGCACGAGTCAAAGATAGTAGTCGATGAGCAAGGAAGGAAGTTCGACGAACGAAGCTTAATAACGTGTTATCAACAGTTTTTGAGAGGTTTACTTGCTCAATTTTAGCTTATCCGCAATTGTATAAAATTTCGTTGTATAGAATTGCGGATAACTTTTTTTTAGTTGAGGGCAATCCTGGTGAAGCAGGATTATTGCATGATCCTCAGTGGGGTGATTCAACACGGCCGAGATCCGCATATCAACAGTTTTGCGAGGTTTGCTTGCTCAATATTAGCTTATCCGCAATTGTATAAAATTTCTTTGTATAGAATTGC
>JANRAA010000279.1 GCA_030728235.1 Flavobacteriales bacterium | reverse complement strand
TTATAGGATGGCTTGCAGTTTTGAGTTCCATTGGTGCGTCAACTTTATAGCCCTAAAGACGACATACATTCATGTTCATGTGTAATCACAACAGTGCGATTGAAAAAGAGAAAATGACAATCAGAATGAAGCGAGCAAGCCATTGACCCGCCCGAAAATAAGTTTACAGATTATTAGCTAAGAAGATTCAAGGATTTGCAGGTTCATAAGTCAGAAAGAGAATGAAAATGAGAGTGGATATTTATTGTCGAAGTCTTGAAAGCTGAAGATCTCGAAGCCGCGGTGATTATAAAATCGAGAATGAGAGCCTGGAAAGCTAGTGAGACTGATATTGAAAGTGACCAATGAAGAAGGATCAGTGCTTTTGACTCGCAACTCGAACCTTATGCTCGCAGCTGATTTGCCTCTTGCGGGCCCGCCTGCCCCCGCCTTCCCGCCGGCTGAGGCTCTCGAAGCCGGCACGGTGCAAAGTTTAGTTCTCTGAAAATACTTGTCAATAAGCAGTTTGTGTGTGCTGACGAGAACTTTGTGTGTGCTCGATTTTGGTCGTTTTCTTGGAGATAAAACGAAGCGCCAGAATCGAATTCTAAGCTTCAAACTTCAAACTTCAAACGCTGTTCAAGCATCAACTCACTCTCTTATTGCCACGCCACTTGATTCAGCATTTGCTCCTTTGCCATCTTTTCGTTCAAGAGCATTTTGCGCTGTATCTCCAACGCCTGGATTCTGTTCTCTGATTCGCTTACGCTATCTTGAGATTGATCTTGCTTGCGCTGAAGTCTGTTCTCGGCAGATTTCAATGCCTGGATCTCTTTATCTATTGCATCGATCTCGGCTTGCTTCGCCACCAATCCGTTTTGTGTAATCACATCTTGGGTGTCGTGGATTTCTTCTTCTTTACGATCGATGGTCTCTTCATTGGTTGCAATGCGCGACTCGAGCATGCTGATCTCACCGAGTAGTTTCTCGATTTGGGCTTTCTTGCGGACGATCGACTGTGCGTCGTTTCTCGACTGTCGATCGAGTTTTGATTTCTCTTTCTCTATGCGGTCGATTTTATCGTTCAAGGCCTGAAGGTTGTGGCCTTCCATCTCTGTCTTCAGCGTAGCAATGCGGCGAGTGCGTTCTTGCTGTTTCTGGCGGTTGTATGATAGCTCACGCTCAGATTCTCTGACGATTTGTTCTTTTACCTTTTGTTCTCTAGCGACGCGCAACAGGGTGCGATCCATTTTTTGCAATTCCTTATTGATTTCACTTACGCGCGATTTCACTTCTTCTGCAGAATAAACTGATGTCTGACTCTGCGCAACAGGAAGGGTTTGTCCGTTTACATTGGAAGTAAACGCAACCGATAAAACTAGGAGGTAAAGGGAGATAAAGTTTTTCATTTTCGTGGTATTGTGACTTTCTGACGTATGCGATTCAAAAAAGTCACAAGACAAAAAAAGGCCGCTGATGAGCGACCTTTCTTTCTTGCAGATATTAGATTAGTGGCGAACCACCAATTTTTGTGTTGAGCGCTCAGCTCCAGAAATCATTTCAACGAAGTAAATTCCAGACTCAAGGTTCGCAGTAGAAACCGAGATCACACCATTTTTAGATGATAGTGAGCGGCTTGCAACCATTTTCCCATCAAGACTGAAGATGTTTACTTGCGCATTTGAAGCACCGGCAAGCTTAAAGTTAACGGCTTCGTTTGCAGGGTTCGGGAACATAACCAATTCAGTGGCTTCAACAGTTGGTGTGCTCACAGATGTTGACTCAACAAAGCTGAAATCATCGATGTAGAACAATCCGTTTGAACCGCTTGGTCCGTAACCGTAAAAGTCGATGGCCTGCAATTGGTTGTTTCCAGCAGCACCCGTGTTGTTGATAAGCGACCATTGGTATGAGTAGGCTGAAATACCATTCACGTACAGTGTACCCAAATCGGCATCCAAATCAACTGTAAACTGAATGTCTACCCATTCATTGTGGTTGAAAGAAATAGCTCCGCCATCGTTCCCGGCTGCCGTCCATGTGATATCTCCAGCAGCGCTGAAATAAACGTCAATAGACCATTCATAACCAGTTGTGCTTGTGTAAACCCAGTTGTGCAGTAGGTTGAAATAGGCTTCTTTTCCTGTAGGAATAAGAATTTTGAAGTTGACGTCATACTTCCCAGAGGTCAGTGCGCCAGTGTCATAAACCAAATCGGTGCCCGCTGTTTGATCTATGATGATAGACTGCGTTCCACTTGCCGCGTAAGCATCTGTCACCATCGCATCAGTTGTTAAATCACCGCTGTTCCAAGTGTACCAATCTCCTGACTGCGCTGCAACACCATCGAGTGTGTAGCTGTCGAAATTGTCTTCGAAAATAACGGTTTGACTGAAAGCAGTAGATGCGAATGCCAAAGCACCGGCTAAGAGTAAAGATTTTCTCATGATGTGTTTATTAAGGTTCGACCATAAAAATAGTTCCTTCAAGTTAAACTCGAAAATCTATTTATTCACACTTTGCCCTGTAAGCAGGTTTCCGATCTCTTCTTGGATGGTTCGTGTGGCGTCTGCACCGTACCATTTTTGGACGTCAACGGAAAACTCTACGTAGGTCTTCTTGGGCTCTGGCATATTCTTATAGGAAGTCACCAACTCCTGCGCTGGCCCTGGTCGAGGTCCCCACATGAAGCTCAA
>JANRAA010000278.1 GCA_030728235.1 Flavobacteriales bacterium | reverse complement strand
GCTGAAATCAAGAACCTGACGGTGCTCACCAGCTACAACAGTACCAAGGTCCATATTCATTACACGAGCTCCTAGGAGGTTAACTACTTCGATAGTTACATCACTAGCCTCAGCAACGTTGAATGAAAGGTTGGTGAACGTGTTGAATGGGTTCGGGTAAGCAACGAATGAGTTGATCAATTCGCTCTCTTCTACACCTACAACTGTTGAAGCATCAGCTCCACCAATTAGTTCAGAGTATGTGTAAGAACCGTTGTAGTTAACAATTGTAGAAGCTTGAGCTCCACCATCGTTAACGGTAGTAGCGATGAAGTAACCATCTTGTCCACATGCTGTGTACAATGAACCCTGAAGTCCGTCTCCGTATGCATCGTTGATCTCCAATGTGTAACATCCTACTGGTACGTAGTAATCTTCTTGGAAAACAGTTACGTCAGCATATGTGTTCGTTCCAGCTTGCTCAACAACAGTTCCTGAACCGTTGATCAAACGCCATGAAAGCTCTTCACCCCAACAGTCAGTTTTGATATCAAAACGGATGTGAGTTGTTCCTGCTTCAGCAGCGTAAATGGTTGTTTCAAGTTGGTTGTTGATAGTCTCTCCGTTAACAGAAGTAATCATGATCTCAACATCACCTGGACCTGGAACAGTTCCAATGGTAACTCCGTTTGAAGTTGCACCGCCAGCAATAGTACCAGTGTAGTCGTAGCTAAAAGAGAAAGCTCCGTTGTAGTAAACATCAAAAGAAGCAGAAGAAATAGTCAAGTTACCTACGTTAACTAGGTCGATTGCTACGTCAGCCTCTCCACATGCAACCTGTGAACCAGCAAACCCACCGAAACATGGGAAACCACCGTCGATTTCGTTGTTACATCCTGAAAGTGATTCAGTGAACAAAGCTGTTCCGCTCTGCTGACCTACTTCAGTAACGATTCCATCAGGACAAATTTTGTAGATGGTTGGGAAGTAAGTAATCTGGTACAAATCAGCGATTGAAGCATCGTCAATGATTGGGTAAGGAGTTCCTGTAACCCAGTCACCTTGCGTGTTACCACCTGTTCCATTCAAATCTGCATTGGTCGTTTGACCGTCACCTTCAATGAACAAAACAACTACTTTATCAGCAGCGTCTGGTCCTAAACACTCATATACATCAGCTAAAGCGTGTGTGTTGTGGTAGTTCCAACATGGTCCACACCATGTCGCAGATACGTCCATAATAACTGTTTTACCAGCTGCCAACGCTTCAGACAATGTAAATGTATTGCCGTTTAGGTCAGTGCCAGTGAAATCAGGTGCTACAGATCCATCAGGAAGCTGAGCAAAAGCAGCAACGCTAGTAAGCATCGCTAATGCAACAAGCAGGTTTTGTAAAATCTTCTTCATAAGAGTTGAATTAATTGTTCCTTAACTTTTGGGAAGCACGAACTTAGTTTAATTTATCCGAAGATTTTATTTCTGTTTGCCTGAATATCGTATTCCAAATGGTAACTTCTTGGTGCTGATAACAGGGTGTTGCCTCGGTTGAAAACAACTTAAAGCGTTGAAATACAGATTTATACATGTCTGTTCAGATGGGTCTGCATTCTTTGATTCTTGTTTCTACAAGGGTAAATGTTGGTTTCTCAAGCAATTATATGGCACATGCCGACGCAGTTGCACGCTCTGTTTCTTACAATTACGAACTATTTTGAAATTTGGAAAGTAATAGTTTCTTGGATTCCTAAAATTTAACCGATTTGGCTTTCATAGGTGGGGTGTCTGTTTACATCGTTGTATGGTGTATATTTAGACTTTAAATCGATGTTTATGAAAAGAGTTCTATTCCTTTCCTTGTTTGCCGCTGCGGTTACCACTGCTTCTGCGCAATCTTTAACCCTCGTAGATACGGTAACTGAGGTTTCAGGCGTTTCTACCAACCAAGCCGATGACGAACTAGATGCTCACTGGGGTGTTACCAATAGCTCTTCTTCTGAAATAAATGTCCGCGTTTACCGCGAAGTTTTCGAACACCCAACCCCTTGGAACAACCCTTACACTTTTGGGGCTGATGGTTTTATCGAACGTTTCTGCTGGGGTCCGATTTGTTATGGATATGGAACAGCCCAATCAGGAACCAACGCCTCACTTATTGTAACAATGCAACCAGGAGAGACCAACGAATCTTTCCATGGTTACTACGAGCATCATGGAGTTCCTGGAGCTGCGCGCATTCGTTACTGCTTCTTCGATAATGATAACCCAGCCAACGAGACTTGTCAGGAAGTAATATTTTGTATCGATGCAGCATGCACAGTAGGTGTTGATGAGAAACCAGAATTTTCTCTCGGAGATATCGCTCCAAACCCTATCCAAGGTGTAGCATCGTTTTCTTACAGTTTTCCAAATAATGCTCAAGGCCGTCAAGTAGTTGTTTACAACATGGTTGGCGCGAAAGTGAAAGAAATCGCTTTGAACAACCCTTCTGGTTTGGTGTTTATCAATGCCGATGAGTTCGGAGCTGGTGTATACTTTTACACCTTAGTAGATAACTCTGGTGTACATGCTACACGTAAATTTGTTGTTTCGAAATAGTTCGTCTCGATGAGCTATTTTTAAAGGGTTACTTCGGTAACCCTTTTCTTTTGCATTCTGATTCTCTCTTCAATAAAAAGACCCTAATTTTGCCCCCTGCTATGAGTAAAATACGAAAACAGGAGGCACTCGATTACCACTCTTCAGGGAGGAAAGGTAAAATCGAGGTTGTACCTACCAAACCAACGAGCTCTCAACGCGACCTCTCGCTTGCATATTCTCCAGGTGTTGCTGAACCTTGTTTGGCCATCGCTAAGAAGAAAGATGATGTCTACCAATACACGGCCAAAGGAAATCTTGTTGCTGTAATAACCAATGGAACTGCCGTGCTTGGTCTTGGCGACATTGGCCCTGAAGCCAGTAAGCCTGTGATGGAAGGAAAGGGTATTCTTTTCAAAATATTTGCAGACATTGATGTTTTCGACATAGAAATCGACGCTGCTGATGTCGATAAATTTGTTGAAACGGTCATCGCGATCTCACCGACTTTTGGTGGAATAAATCTGGAAGATATCAAAGCGCCTGAAGCGTTTGAAATTGAACGCCGATTGGTCGAAGCTCTCGATATTCCGGTGATGCACGATGATCAGCACGGTACGGCGATCATTTCGTCTGCGGCGCTGCTCAACGCGCTTGAATTAGCAGATAAGAAAATAGAAGATGCCCGAATTGTTGTAAGTGGCGCTGGCGCTGCGGCGATGTCGTGCCTCGATTTGTACCTCCGACTTGGCGCGAAACTAGAGAATATTATCATTTTTGACTCGAAGGGGTTGGTGCACAAGGGGCGGACAAACCTAGATGAGAAAAAGGCAGTATTCGCTATCGATGATGAATCGATTGATCTGCTAAAAGCCATGAAGGGTGCCGATGTCTTTCTCGGCCTGAGCAAAGGTGGTTTGCTGAAGCCTGAAATGATCAAGGCGATGGCGCCAAACCCCATTGTGTTTGCCCTAGCGAATCCAGAACCAGAGATTCCTTATGACGTGGCTCTGAAAACGCGAAAAGACATTATCATGGCTACCGGTCGTTCAGACCATCCTAACCAAGTTAACAACGTTCTCGGGTTCCCGTACATTTTCCGCGGTGCGCTTGATGTTCGAGCGCGACGCATCAACACGGAAATGAAACTGGCAGCAGTAAGAGCCATTGCTGAACTTGCCAAAGAACCTGTGCCTGATGAAGTGAATGAAGCATACGACGCACGAAATATTTCCTTTGGTCGAGAACTGATCATTCCGAAACCGTTAGATCCACGTTTGATTACAGCTGTGGCTTCTGCTGTCGCAAAGGCAGCAATTGACTCAGGTGTTGCTCGCGTGATGATAACCGATTGGGATGCCTATGAACAAGAACTGGGAAATCGACTCGGTCGCGACAATAAATTGCTTCGTGGAATTGCTGAAAGAGCAAGAAAACGTCCGAAAAGAGTCGTTTTCGCCGAGGCGGATAATTACAAGATTCTCAAGGCTGCAGAGCAAGCATTTGATGAAGGGGTAGCTATTCCTGTGCTTTTAGGAAGCGTGCCTGTTATCAAGGAATTGATAAAAGCGCACAAAATCGAACTCCCGAACGTAGAGATCATCGATCCTCGCGACGCGAAAGAAAAGGAAAGAAGAGATGCTTTTGGGGAGGTGCTCTATGAGCGTCGCCAACGCAAAGGAATGACGTTGCTAGAGGCGACGCGTATTCTTAGAGAACGGAATTATTTCGGAGCAATGCTGGTTGAAACAGGTTACGCTGATGCGCTGATTTCTGGCTTAACACGAAACTATAGAAATGTGATTCGTCCGGCTTTGCATATCATTGGCATGGAGGAAAATGCAGGTCGTGTGGCAGGTATGTACATCATTCAGTCGTCGGATGGTCCGATTTTCTTTGCGGATACAACGGTGAACGTGGATCCGACAGCTGAAGAACTGGTAGACATTACTTTACTGGTTGCAAAAGCAGTGAAGAGAATGAAAATTACGCCAAGAATTGCAATGCTGAGCTATTCTAATTTCGGATCTTCTTCTGGTAAGGATGTCGAAAAAATGAGCAAAGCGGCGGCAATCCTACACAGGGATCATCCAGACTTGATTGTCGACGGTGAAATACAAGCCAACTTTGCGCTAAATGCCGATATGATTTCTGAAAATTTTCCTTTCAGCACTTTGAAAGGGAAGAAAACAAATACACTTATCTTTCCCAACCTTTCTTCCGGGAACATTGCATATAAGTTAATGCAAGAACTTGGCGAAAAGGAAATTATTGGGCCAATTTTGCTGGGGATGAAAAAACCCGTGCACATTCTCCAAATGGGTTCTTCGGTTCGCGAAATCGTGAACATGGTGAGAATAGCTGTGGTGGATGCACAATATAAATAGGAATGATTAACCACTTACGAGGAAGAATTACCGACAGATCACTGACGCATGTGGTGATTGAATGCGCTGGCGTGGGCTATTTTGTTCATGTCTCGCTCAATACTACTTCTCGTCTTTCTTCAGACGAAGCAGGCATGATCCTCATTCATGAAGTAATTCGAGAAGATGCGCATGAACTATATGGCTTCGCCGATGAGGGTGAACGTCAGATGTTTCGAAAATTAATATCCGTTTCGGGTGTGGGAGCTAATACTGCTCGCATGATTCTTTCATCACTATCAGCCTCTGAGCTCGTAGCGGCCATTCTTTCAGGAGATGTTTCAGCTCTCCAAAATGTGAAAGGTATAGGCGCTAAAACAGCCCAAAGAATAATTGTAGATTTGCACGATAAATTTTCAGGTGATAGCGATATAACCGAAAAAATTTATGTCGGAGGCAATACTGCGATAGGTGAAGCGTTAAGTGCTTTGTCGTCGCTCGGCTTCGACAAAACCAAAGCACAAAAAACACTCGATTCGATTGTGAAAACCGAAGGGACTGACATTTCTGTTGAAGATTTGATCAAAAAAGCGCTCAAACAACTGTAAGCAATGTTGGGGAGAGCGGTCAAGTACTTCTTTATAGGCTCGTTATTGGCGATCATCTTCGCCGGATCTGCAGTTGAACTGCCGGCCGGTTGGAAAGAGAATCGCCATGTCTATAAACCAATTGTGGCTGATACCGGTAAGGTCGACTTGCCTATGCCTCATGGTGAAGATCCTTTTAATCCAGTTGAAAATACAGGTGGGGTGAGCCTTGATTGGCCAGAGAACATCCATTACGACGTTCAATACGACGAAGAAACAGGTGGGTATGTGGTGGTTCAAATGATTGGTGACTCAATCGTCTTCCGAAGTGCTACGTCTTACACTCTCGATGAATACCTGAACTACGATATTCGTTCGAACTTGAGCGAATATTGGAACAAGCGCCAAGAAGAAGAAGATGAAGCAGATCGCGCTTGGGCACCAAAACTAGACGTGGGTGGGGAAGGTTTCAAAAACATCTTCGGTAGCAATGAAATTGAAATCCGTCCGCAAGGTTCTGCTGAACTTACCTTCGGTTTCAATACGTCTAAAACAGAAAACCCACGTATCCCTGAACGACAGCGCAGAATAACAACGTTTGATTTCGATCAACGTATTCAGTTGAACTTGGTAGGTAACATCGGTACCAAAATGCAGCTTACCACGCAGTTTAATACCGAGGCGACTTTCAACTTCGAAAACCAAATGAAGCTGGAGTACACGGGCGACGAAGATGAAATCATCAAAAAAATTGAAGCTGGTAACGTAAGTCTTCCGCTCCGCGGGACGCTGATTACCGGTAGCCAAAGTCTGTTCGGTCTGAAAATGGAAACGCAGTTCGGTCGTCTCCGAAATACTACGGTTTTCTCTCAGCAACAAGGTGAACGTAAAGACATTCAAGTGCAAGGTGGGGCGCAAACGCAATTGTTCGACATCCGCGCTGATAACTACGAGGCCAATAAACACTACTTCCTGTCAACCTATTTCCGTGATCAATACGACAACGCTATGCGTAGTTTACCGGTTGTAAACTCGGGTGTAAACATCACACGTATTGAGGTTTGGGCGGTTAACTTGCAAGCAAACACACAGGATGTCCGCAACGTTATCGCTGTTACCGATCTAGGGGAACACCCGAACTATATTTCTTCCGACCTACCTGTCGGCTTGCTATCAGATGGTCCCGACCTCCAAATCAATGCGTCGCGAAATCCATCCAACCTGAACAACGATATCTTCACCGACTTCACTACCAACCCGAATGTTATGAACTACACTGGTGCAAATGCCGCCATTGCAGCTATGAACATGGGTTACCAGCAAGGTATTCACTACGAAAGGGTAGGTAATGCCAGAAAGCTTACAACGTCGGAGTACACATACAACAGCCGTTTGGGATTCATCTCTCTGCGACAAGCGTTGAACAACGCTGAGGTGCTTGCAGTGTCGTATGAATATACGTTGAACGGACAAACATATCAGGTGGGTACGTTGTCGCAAGATGGATTTACAGCGCCAAGCGCCTTGGTGCTCAAAATGCTGAAAGCGTCTATTACTCGGGTAGACCTCGATAATGGAGCTCCAGCGCCTTTGTGGGATTTGATGATGAAAAATGTCTACAACATCGGGGCGTTTGGAGTCAACAAAGAGAATTTCAGGTTCGATGTCTGGTACAATGACCCATCAACAGGGATTGACCTGAACTACATACCACGCCAACCCCTCGAAGGTCAGCTCCTACTTCAATTGATAAATCTCGACCGACTGGATGTCAATAATTTCCCGAATAAAGATGGCTTCTTCGATTTTATCGACAATGCAGCCACCCAAGGGGGTACCATCCAAGCGCAAACGGGGCGGGTGTTCTTCCCCGTTGTTGAACCTTTTGGAGAACATTTAAAATCTGTTATTGAGTCTCAGGTGTCGGATCCAAACTTGGCGCAATCGCTCATCAACACCATTGTCTTTCAACCGCTTTACGACTCAACCAAAACGGCTGCTCAGCAGATACCTGCGCTAAACAGGTTCAAACTGCGCGGACAGTATCAATCGTCGTCGTCGTCAGACATCTCACTTAATGCTTTGAACGTACCACAAGGTTCGGTAACGGTTACCGCAGGGGGTGTTAAATTGGTTGAAAACCAAGACTATACGGTCGACTACAACTTGGGTAGGGTGAAAATTCTCAACCAAGGCTTGCTCGATTCTGGACAGCCAATCAATATCTCACTCGAGAGCAATTCCCTGTTCAATATTCAGATGCGAACAATGCTGGGAAGTAGGTTCGATTATGAGGTCAGCGACAACCTGAACCTCGGAGCAACAATTTTGAACCTGCGTGAACGTCCGCTTACTCAAAAGGTAAACATCGGTGATGAGCCGGTGAACAATACACTCTTGGGTATCGACATGGCTTACCAAAAGGAGAGTCCGTTCATTACGCGCATGGTCGACAAGATTCCGTTTATCGATACGAAGGCGACTTCAAACATAGATCTCTCGGCAGAAGCCGCATATATGATTCCTGGCCACGCTAAAGCGATTGGTAAAACAGGTAACTCATATCTCGATGATTTTGAAGGTAGCCAGTCGGTTATTGATATCCGCAACATTAGTCAGTGGTTCCTTGCTAGTACTCCTAAATTGCAACCTGATCTTTTCCCTGAAGGAAATTTGGAAGACTCTCTCGTTTATAACTACAACCGCGCAAAATTGTCGTGGTACAATATTGATCCACAGTTTTTTCAAGGAAATGGATTGACAGATGGACAAGTGCCGGTGGATTTGCGGAGTGATCACCGCATGCGTGAAGTGCTCGAAGGTGAGGTGTTCCCTAACCGCGAATTGGCTGCTGGTACTCCTCCTTTGATCCCTACATTGGATTTGACATTCTATCCGAATGAACGCGGACAATACAACTATGAATTGCCAAATGGAGCTCCAGGAATTTCTTCTGGTTTGAATACGAATGGTACACTGGCAGAGCCAGACTCACGCTGGGGTGGTATTCAACGTTCGCTGGTAACAACAGATTTTGAAGCATCCAACATCCAATTTATCCAGTTTTGGTTGATGGACCCTTTCAATAGTGACTCTGAAAACATCAACGGTGGAGAGTTGTATTTCAACCTCGGTAACGTTTCTGAAGATGTATTGAACGATTCTCAACTGTCGTATGAGAACGGTTTGCCAAGTCCAAACCAAGACAACGATACGCTTCAAACAACATGGGGTGTTACACCCGATCCAGCCATCTTTAACGTGGTAAATGCATTCGATAACTCAAGTGGTAACTACATCACTCAGGATATCGGTTTGGATGGTTTGAATAGCGCCGATGAAAGAGATTATTTCCAAAATTGGCTGGCTCAAGTAGAAGGATTCTTGGATCCTGCGGCCTACAATGCCTATTCAAGTGACCCATCTGCAGATGATTTCCAATTCTTCCGAAATCCGACTGCACAAAACGAAGATTGGAGCGTATTGCGTCGATACAAAAACTTCAACGGCTACGAGGGTAACTCAGATACCCGTACACCAGATGGTTACCCAATTGCTGCTACAACCATTCCGAACACTGAAGATATCAACCAAGATATCACACTGAGCACGATAGAAAGCTACTATCAGTACAAAGTATCTCTCCGACCACAGAACCTGGGTGAAGCCAACATCGGAAACAACTACATCACCGATAGCTTTGAGAAAACAGTAGAAGTGGCAAATGGTGAGCAGAAAACTGTTCGCTGGTACCAATTCAAAATTCCGATTCGTGAGTTTGAAAAGAAAGTAGGAGGAATAACTGATTTCCGTTCTATTCGATTCATCCGTATGTTCATGAAAGGATGGTCTGAAGAAGCTACGCTGCGCTTCGCTCGACTTGAATTGATACGCGGTGAGTGGTGGAAATACATTGGTTCTCTTGAAGGGCCTCAAGAAATTGAACAAAACGACCCGAGTCCGACCACCTTCACGATCTCTGCTGTAAACATTGAAGAAAATGGAAATAGAGATCCGGTGCCTTATGTCATCCCACCGGGTATCATCCGTGAGATTGACGTGGGAACTGCCAACCAACGTCGTCTGAATGAGCAATCGTTATCTCTCGAGATTTGTAATCTTCAAGATGGTGACGCACGCGCGGCATACCGAAACATCAGTTACGATATGCGGATGTACGAGAAGTTGAAAATGTACGCTCATGCTGAAGCTGGACCTGATGGCACCACACTCAACGATAAAGACCTCACGGTGTTCGTCCGCTTGGGTAGTGACTTCAATGAGAACTACTATGAGTACGAGATTCCACTGAAAACCACGCCATGGTACACGGGCAATGAAGATCTGATTTGGCCGGAAGAAAATGACGTGGAGATTGAATTTGAGAAGTTTCAGAATCTCAAAATCTCACGCCCTGTTGGTTATCCAACCTTCCAAGAATTCGTCAAGGAAGATGGGAAGGCTGTGCTCAGAGTGAAAGGTAATCCGAACCTTGCCAATGTCATTGTGGTCATGATCGGTGTCAGAAATCCAGATAAAGACAACAACCTGTTCAGCAGCGATGATGGCTTGGCGAAATGTGCGAATATTTGGGTGAACGAACTTCGTTTGACTGATTTCAATGAGAAAGGCGGATGGGCTGCTGTGGCGCGCATGAATGCGAACTTGGCAGACTTTGGAAATCTATCTGTGGCGGCAAATATGTCGACACCAGGATGGGGAACTTTGGAACAATCGGTTCTTGAACGTCAACGTGAAACAAAACGAGGAGTAGATGCCAATACAACGCTGCAACTGGGTAAATTCTTTCCGGAGAACCTTGGCGTGCAGTTGCCAATGTATTTAGGATACTCAGAAACCGTAAGCACTCCGCAGTTTGACCCGTTGGCACCCGATATTGAGATGGCTGACCGCGATCTCACGCCGGAGCGTAGAAAGAAGTCGCAGTCGTACATCCGACGCAGGAGTATAAACTTTACAAATGTCAAGATTGACCCGAAAGGTGGCGGACCGAAGAAGCCAAAAGCTGGAAAGGAGAAAGAAGGAGGTGATTTGACTGCGGAAGGTGACAAAGGGGGTAAGAAAGACAAACAAAAGTCGGATAAACCTCACTTTTACGACCTTGGCAATTTCTCTGTTTCTTACGGATATAATGAAACGTACAGACGCGATATCAACCTCGAGTTCCAAATGCAAAAGAACTACACCGGTGGATTGAACTATACGTTTAACAACAAGCCGAAGGAAGTGAAACCATTTGCGAACATTGGTTTTGTGTCGAAGGCGGCGTATATGAAATGGTTGAAAGATTTCAATTTCTACACCGGAATCAAGTCATTTGGGTTTAACTCGACCATGAACAGGTCGTATGAAACCAGCAGAGTACGCAACAACACCGCTGAACTGTTTGGGGTTGAAACCAATGTGCTGATTCAAACACAAGCCATGAAAACATGGAACTGGGCGCGGACATACAACGTGGCTTATGACATTACCAAAGGCTTGAAATTCAATTACAGCGCAAATAACTTGGCGTTGATTGGTGAACCTGCTGGTGTGATTAATAAAGAAGATGTTGACTGGTACACAGCTTACAAAGACACGGTATGGACCAACATCAAGAACTTTGGTGAGACGACGAACTACAACCACAACACATCGCTCTCATATAAGCTGCCATTCGACAAAATTCCAATCTTGGATTTCTTGTCGTCAGACGCTACATATGCTGCTTCGTACCGCTGGGATCGCGCGCCGTTTAGCCAAGATTCACTAGGTCACACCATTCAGAACTCCCGCAACCTGTCGTTAAGCGCGCAGGCGAACATGACGAACCTATACAATAAGGTTCCGATTTTGAAAGAGATCAACAGTACTTCTCAGAAAGGAAAAGGTGGTAAGACCAATAACCAAGACCGAGACGGCTTTGGAGATGTTGAAGAGAAGGATAAAAAGAACAAAGACAGAATAAACCCACTTCATGAGGCTCTGAGGTTCCTTATGATGGTGCGCAATGTTTCGGGATCATACACCAAAAATGAAGGATTGATGTTGCCAGGGTATGCCCAGAAAACACAACTTGTGGGGATGGATCCGCAATTCAATGCTCCTGGGTTGCCGTTTATTCTCGGACAACAGAACACGGATGTTTTTGGAAACGAAGTCGACAATTTTGCAATCATGGCATCGCAAAAAGGCTGGCTGATTCAGTCGCCTTATCTGAACAATCCGTATTCAGAAACGTTCTCCGAAACGTGGAACCTTCGTGCGAATTTAGAACCGATCAAGTACTTGAAGATTGAGCTTACCGCAACCCGCCAAGAATCGCGGAATTTACAGAGCTTCTTCCGTTTCAATGACGACCCGCTCGTGAATGATTACGAGTTCCAATCGCCGGTGGAAACAGGTAACTTCTCTGCTTCGAGTATTACGTGGAGAACCGCATTCTCGAAAGATGACAAAGACTTTAATTCGGATGTGTTCGATGCGTTCTTGTTGAACAGACTAGCGGTTTCTGAGCGATTGAATGCTGAGACGTATCGCCTCGATGCTCCGAACCCGAACGGATACTACGATGGCTGGGGTCCGACCTCTCAAGATGTAACCATAGCAGCTTTCTTAGCGGCCTATACAGGCACAGATGCTGCAAAGGTGAAACTTGATCCGTTTAAAACGACGATGGCCCCGAACTGGAGAATCACCTACGACGGGATGACGAAGATTCAGTCGATAAAGAAGTACTTCAAGCAGTTCAATGTCAACCATACGTACCGTTCAACCATGAACACAAGCTATGTAACCAATTTGAACTACGCTGAAGATGCTGCAGGACGTCCAACAGCAACCGATGCAAGTGAATTTGCGAACTTCATTCCTCAGCGTCAGATCAATACGGTGAGTATAAGCGAGCAAATGGCCCCACTGGTAGGGTTTGATATGACGTTGAAGACCAAAGGAAAGAATGACCCACAAATTCGCGTTGAGTTTGCGCGTGACCGCATGATTAGCTTGGGTCTTGCCAACTATCAAATCACCGAGACCAAAGGGAATTCGATCATTCTTGGATTGGGATATCGCTTCACTGAAGTACCAAACCCATTCTATCGCAAGCGCGGTAAGCTGCCAGTTGAAATGTTGAAAGACACCCAACTTTCACTGCGTGCTGACTTGACGATTCGAGACAATGTGACGATTATCAGAAAAATGCAGGAACTGCAGAATCAGCCTACAGCAGGTCAAAGAATATTTAGCTTGAAAACTACTGCTGACCTTGAAGTATCGAAGAAATTAACGCTTCGTTTCTTCTTCGATCACCAGTTGACTCGTCCGAAAATTTCAACATCATTCCCGACATCGAACATCAGTTCAGGATTGACTTTACGCTTCCAGCTGTCGTAGGTGTTGAACAGAACACAAAAAGGTTATTTTTGCCCAAAATATTGATGCAATGAACATCCCTAAAGAGCTTCGTTATACGAAAGACCATGAATGGATTCGCCTAGAAGGCGATATCGCGACTGTTGGAATTACTGAGTTTGCTCAAAGTGAACTTGGCGACATCGTATTTGTAGAAATTGAAACAGAAGGTGAAAGCCTTGACGCGGAAGAGATTTTTGGTACCATTGAAGCAGTAAAAACAGTGAGTGACTTGTTTTTGCCTGTTGCTGGAACCATTATGGAAGTTAACGCTGCGTTGGCTGATAACCCTGCTGCTGTGAATGATGATCCATACGGAGAAGGATGGATGATTAAAATGAAAGTGAACGATCCGGCTGACGTGGCTGCATTGCTTGATGCTGAAGCCTACAGCGGAGTTATTCACTAATCATGTTCGCTAGGCATTTAATCTGGTCCTTCGCGTGGGCCGCGATGATTGCCTTTATGTACTTCGTTCCAGGCAAAGACCTACCCATGGTTGATGTCTGGGATTTGTTGAAGTTCGATAAAATCGGACACTTCACGGTGTTCTGTATTTTTGCAATTGTCCTCAAAACAGGACTTTCAAGGCAGATTCGATTCCGACAAATCAGACAAAAAGCTGCAAGGTGGACGTTGTACATTGCGGTTTCATACGGCGGAGTGCTAGAGTACTTTCAAGGGCGATTGATTCAAGATCGGACATCCGATATTTGGGATTTTATTGCCAATACGGTTGGAGTGCTAGTTGGAATTGTGATTTTTAGACTTATTTACGGAAAACAATAATTCAAATCCGTTAGAGTTTCTTATTTTCGGACTCTTAATCTTATTCCCATGGAAAAGAGAAAAAATGAAAATGCTGATATAGAGAAAAGCAGGATGTCGTGGAGAGCGCTCGGCTTCGTAGCGTCGTTGGCGCTATTGTTGGCTGCGTTTACATGGACGTCTTACGCGATCAGCGTGACTTCAAAACTGGATTTTGACGCGTCACTATTGGAAGAAGAAGACATTCCAGTGAACATCATTCAGCCGCCCCCACCGCCCCCACCACCCCCACAAACTTCTATGATCGAGATCGTGGATGATGATGAGGTGATTGAGGAAGAGCTGCAGGTTGAAGATTTGGATCTTGATGAGAACACCGAAATCGAAGTCATAGAGCAAGTTGAAGAGGAAGTTGAAGACGATACTGTTTTCATGATCGTTGAGAACATGCCGGCTCTAGGCGCGTGTAAAGACATGCGCGGTGACGAACGCCACCAGTGCACTCAGATGGAAATCATCAAGTATGTAACGAAGAATACCAAGTACCCACCAATCGCTAAAGATGCTGGAATTCAAGGAACTGTTTTCGTTTACTTCGTAGTAGATAAAAACGGTGACGTGAAAGATGCGAAAGTGCTTCGTGAAGTAGATCCGCGTTTGGACAAAGAGGCTTTGCGCGTGATTCAAACCCTTCCTAAGTTTGAACCAGGGAAGCAACGTGGGAAACCAGTTTCTGTACAGTACACCATTCCGGTTAAGTTCATCATCAAATAAGAACTGCCGAAAGGATTATATATTGAAGGGCGCTTTTTTAGTGCCCTTTTTCTTTGAACAATACCAAAGCGTTCACTAGTCGGTCTTTTCAAAGCCCCCTGACAACATGGCTGGTTATTTGATTTGATGATAGCTCAGCGGCGTCCTCGTCAAACAAACGATCTCGATCGTCTCGGGTCTCA
>JANRAA010000277.1 GCA_030728235.1 Flavobacteriales bacterium | reverse complement strand
GACATTCGTGAACTGATCCATCGCACGTGAGGCACCTGTTGGACCCGAGCTAACCCCAATCAACGCTGCTTTTTTATCGCGCCAAGTGGCTTGCGGAACAGCATCAACAAACGTCTTTAGCACGCCTGGAAATCCACCATTGTACTCCGGAATCACAAACACCAAGCGTTCAGCGTTTACGATATAGTTGTCGATAATCACTTGCATCTCCTCTGTGCGATCTCCAAACATATCCGCAAATGCAAAATCACGAGGAAGATCTTTCAATGCCAGCAGTTGCCCCTTTCCGCCTGCCATTTCAAACTCGCGAAGAAACTGTTTCGCGACGACTTCACTCATGCTACCAGGGCGGTTTGTACCGACGATTACTGTGGTCATTCTAGACTCTTTCATACCTATTTTATCAACTCGAAATTCACCTCTTTATGTGCAAAACTTTCACTCAAAACTTGGCCTAAAGAAAGTACCTTTGTGAGTTCAGGAAGTACAACACTTTTTCAAGTAAATCGTTCTTAGGACGCGAAAATAACGCAGATGAAGGTTACATTTTACGGACATGCATGTTTTATGCTCGAGGTAAACGGGAAAAAATTACTTTTTGACCCTTTTATCCGCATGAATCCTTTGGCTGCTCACATTGACGTCGATGGTTTAACAGCTGATTATATTTTGCTTTCTCACGGTCATGGCGATCACGTCGCCGATGCCAAAGAAATTGCAGACCGAACAGGTGCCACTTTGATTTCAAATCACGAAGTCGTTACATGGTTTCAAAACCAGGGTGTGGCAAAAGTTTGGGGCATGAACTTAGGTGGCAAGATGAAATTTGATTTTGGAACGGTTCACATGGTAAACGCCATCCATTCAAGCTCAATGCCTGATGGAAGCTATGGCGGAAACCCAGGTGGATTCATTATCGAAGCGGGTGGCAAGGTTGTTTACTATGCTGGAGATACAGCACTGCATAAAGACATGGAGTTGATAGGTTTGCATCACCGTCCGGATATCGCAATATTGCCGATTGGCGATAACTATACGATGGGCGTGGATGACAGTTTGCTGTGCTGCAACATGATTCGTTGCAACAAGGTGATAGGTGTGCATTACAATACCTTTCCTCCTATTGAAATTGATACCGACAATGCGAAGCGTCAGTATGAAATAGAAAACAAAGAGTTGATCTTGATGGAAATCGGGGAAAGCAAAGATTTATAAGATGGGTAAGATAATCACAATAGCCAACCAGAAAGGCGGCGTGGGTAAAACCACTTCGGCAATTAACCTTGCCGCAGCATTTGGCGTGCTGGAATACAAGACGCTTTTGATCGATGCAGATCCTCAGGCAAATGCAACCTCGGGTGTTGGTCTAGACCCAAAAACGGTGAAGACAAGCATTTATGAATGTCTGATTGATCAGGTGGAGCCGAGAGACATCGTTATTGCGACAAAAAATCCAAACCTCGATCTTTTGCCTTCTCACATCGACCTTGTTGGTGCTGAAATAGAATTGATCAACATGCCTAACCGCGAGTACATGATGCGTGCAGCGTTGGCGAAAATCAAAGACGACTACGATTTTATCATCATCGATTGCTCACCATCACTTGGATTGGTGACCGTGAATGCACTTACAGCATCCGATTCTGTCATCGTTCCTGTTCAATGTGAATACTTCGCGCTTGAAGGATTGGGTAAACTGCTGAATACAATCAAGATCGTTCAAAGCAAATTGAACCCTGAACTGGGTATCGAAGGCATTCTACTCACGATGTACGATACTCGTCTGCGCCTTGCAAACCAGGTGGTTGAAGAAGTCAACATGCACTTCCAAGAAATGGTGTTCGACACAATAATTCACCGAAATACACGTTTGGGGGAAGCTCCAAGCTTTGGTGAGTCGATTATCATGCACGATGCTACTTGCAAAGGATCAATCAACTACCTCAATTTGGCACGCGAGATCCTCCAAAGAAACGAGATGACCCGAATTCGTGATGACGAGAAATATTTTGGAATAAACAATGGCTAAACGTCAAGCTCTTGGCAGAGGATTAAGCGCTCTGCTAGAAAACTCCGCTTCTACATCCGCGCCAGCGCCTGTTGAAAAAGGTAGCATCGGAAATGTTGCTGGCTCTATCGCCATGCTTCAAATCAATCAGATTGTTGCAAACCCGTTTCAACCGCGGACAAAATTCGATGAAGAAGCTCTTCAAGAATTGGCACAGTCGATTGGTGAATTGGGAATCATTCAGCCTATAACGGTTCGCCGTGTAGCTGCAAACAAATATGAACTCATCAGCGGTGAGCGTCGCTTTAGAGCGTCGCAAATGGCCGACTTGGAAGAGATTCCTGCATACGTCCGCACTGCTAACGACCAAGAAATGCTCGAAATGGCGTTGGTGGAAAACATCCAACGTGAAAACCTCGATGCCATCGAAATCGCTATCAGCTACAAACGGCTTATTGATGAGTGCGACCTCACACAAGAAGCCATGAGCGACCGCGTGGGTAAAAACAGAGCTACAGTATCCAACTACCTACGCTTGCTAAAACTGCCGGCTGAAATACAAATCGCAATCATCGAGAAGCAACTGACCATGGGGCATGCGCGCTCTTTGATCACGGTCGATAACCAACAGCGTCAAAAAGAAATCTTCAACAAGGTTGTAAGAGAGGGCTTGAGC
>JANRAA010000276.1:5636-14762 GCA_030728235.1 Flavobacteriales bacterium | reverse complement strand
AAAAGAAAAACTATGACCTTATTTTTATGGATCTGCAAATGCCATTGGTAGATGGTATTGCGGCGACCAAAAAAATTCTGTCTCGCAATCCACATCCTGTAGTTATTGCTTTGACAGCAAACGTAATGGAAGAGACCAAGAATGCTTGCTTCGAGGCAGGAATGACCCATTTCCTTCATAAACCATTCAAGCTCGAAGCCATTCAAGAAGTTCTAGAATCTTCTCAAGATCGCTTGAATATCGTATAGGCTTCATTCTCACCTCGTTTACGTTGTGTATCTTTGGACGTTGGCATGTTTGTTGAAATGCAACTTCCAAATTACACGCTTATGAATGCCCGATTTACACTTCTGCTGCTCGCTTTTTTGAGCACAACAGCTGCTTTCTCTCAGCAGAATCAGCGAAATGTGGTTGCTCGTAGAACTCCATCGTTGAGTTTCGGCCTTCAGGTAGCGCAGCCACGAAATGAATTTTCAGACAGCTTTGAAGGATACCCGGTTGGAATCGCCGCTCAATTTATGTCGAACCTTCGTCGTTCACCTTTTGAATTGGGATTCGGTTTCTCTTGGATGAATCAAGGTGAAAAAAATCAAGACATCTATATTTTTCAAGGTGTTGATGCCGTTGGCGATGACGTTTTTGAAAAAGGTTCAATATCTGTCCGCAACAACATATACACCTATACCGGCTCTGCCAGATTCAAACCTTTCGCGGGGGCCGTTCAACCTTATGGTGAACTCATCGCAGGAATTCAAAATTTCTCAACGCGAAATATCATTAGCAGTGATGACAACTCAGCTAGCGACATAAAAGAAAGAGCTCACCGTGATTTTGCATTGACCTATGGTTGGGCAGCCGGACTAAAAGTCCGCTTAACCCAGAACATCCAAGTAGAAGGACGATTTTCAAATATGCTCGGTGGCAATATCGACTTCGTTGACCAAAATAGCATAGTAATTAACGATGTTGGAGACCTTGAGTTTTCGAGAATTAGCAGCAAAACAGACATGTGGCTGTTTCAAGCAGGAATTAGTTTAGAATTTTAATATCCCATACTTATCTAATTAAAGGCATCTTAACAGATGCCTTTTTTGTTTCTTAACCATTCATCTATTCTTTTAGACTATTAGTCGATTTTAATACAGGATTCATGTGGTTTATAGACGTTTTTAGCGAAAATCAATTCACCTTTGCATGCTCTTAGAAATTGATTAGCCACAAAATAGTTTTAAACACTCCTTCAAGCCTCCTCTCAAAGCTTAAAAACACCGCCGACAGTAGATTCCTATGACCTTGTAGGATTTTTCCGTAACCGTATTTTTCAGCGAACCCCCGATTGTTGTCGGCGTATATGAGGATGCTACAAATTAAGTACACATGAATACGATGAATCGAGTATTAACTCTTCGCCAACTCATTCGCAACGCCACCGTAATTGGATTTTGGCTATTTGCAATTGGAGCTTCGGCACAAACCACTAGCGTGACTCTCCAATTCACACCTGACTGTTGGGGATCTGAAACTTCCTGGTCTTTCGATGAAGATGGTGGATCAAACTTGGCTTCCGCACCATTGGGGACATACACTGACCTGCTGCCAGATGGCACCGGCACTGTAAACACAACTGTTACAGTAACCGAGGGCGCCTGTTATACACTAACAATAAACGACAGCTATGGTGATGGTATTGCCGGAGCTCAATGGACAGGCTGTAATTCAAATGGAAGCTTCAATTTTGTTGATTCCGACGGAACTGTATTTGCCTCGTTGGCAGACCCAGCATTCGGCATGTCAACCACTGTTTCTTTTTGTGCATCCTTCGGTTGTATAAATCCAAGTGCGACCAACTATGACTCCAACGCTACCATTGGTGATGGTTCATGTACTTTTCCTGCCTTAAGTGTTTCATTTACCTCTGAAATTCTAGACGATGGATGTGGTTATCGCCTGGTGCAATTTACCAATACTTCGAATGTTCTTGGAATTTCGAATTGGAGTTTCGGAAATGGCACGCCATCAACATCCACCGAAGACAATCCAATAGTGCGTTTTCCGACAGGCACCTCTCAAATGGTTAGTTTGACTGAGACTGTTGGCGCTGTGAGTGATTCACAGTCTACATTATTTGATATACCACTTAATGATGAATCTGAGCCTTTCCTATTTGTTTTCGATCCCGATTGTTACGGAAGCGAATTGAGTTGGAATATCTTGAATTCCAATAACGACATTATCTACAGCGCAGCCCAAGGAACTTATCCAGACCTTGCGCCGACAAATCCTCCAGTAACCCAGGAAATTTGTTTGCCTGTGGGATGCTACACCATTGAAATTCTTGACTCATTTGGCGACGGTTTTAGCGGTTCGCAATACAATGGTTGTAACGAGAACGGCACCTATAGAATAACAGATAAATTTGGCAATACCATTTACCAATATTCAGGAACCTCAAACTTCGGAACATCGGTATCTAATAACTATTGCAACAACTCAGAATTCGTATGGACAGGGGCGTTTAGCACCTCTTGGACAAACACCGGTAACTGGGCAGGAAATGTTTCGCCGAACTCCACCACAGCAAACGTTCGTATTCAATCTACCAACTACGACCCGAGTCTAACAGCCAGTATCAACGTAAAAAACATCATCATCGATGATAACTCTGCTTTGAACTTTGGAAACTCGAATGGCAGACTGCGCGTTTATGGTGATTTCATCAACAAAGGAACAATAAACCCAACAGCAGGTCGTGTTGAATTTAGAGCTGCCACCGACCAAAACATCAAATCGGCATCTACTGCAACTACAAACTTCTACGAACTGCGTTTGAACAAATCGAACTCCGTTCACTTGCTTTCGCCGATCAGTGTTAAAGGATTTATTACACTTTCGAGCGGGTATTTGGAGCTAGACGGACATCTGTTAACGCTTTCGAGTGATGCGAACTTTACGGGGATGATATCACAGACAAGTGCCGGCTCCGACATCATTGGTGAAACCATTGAGATGCAGCGTTTTTTCCCTGCTGCCTCTGGATCATGGCGAATGCTGTGCTCTCCAGCAACAAATGCCACTTTTGAGCAATGGAATGATGATATACCAACCACCGGATTTGCAGGTGCTGATTACCCGAACTACCCGAATGCGGCAAATCCATGGTCGAACATTCGGACATACAACGAGAGTGCACCAGGTGGAATGAATGAAGGTTTCGAATCGATAAGTGGTGTTACAGAAACCATCGACCCGAAAAAAGGATACTTCACTTATTTTGCTCAGTCTCCAACATTGTTGGAAGTACAAGGTGATTTTCCACGTGGCAATGTCAACTATGATTTGACATACAACGCGAATGGCTCAGGCGCGAATGATATTGGGTGGAATTTGATTGCAAACCCTTACCCGTGCACCGTGAACTGGATAAGCAACAACGGATGGACAAAAACCCGATTGAGCAATACGATTTACGCTTATGATCCTATCAACGGACAATATTCTACATATTCAAATGGCGTTAGTGTAGGAAGCTTAACCAACTTGATAGGCCCATTCCAAGCCTTTTGGGTAAAGGCTACTTCAGCCAACCCTGCGCTTACAATCCGCGAATCGGCAAAGTCTACAGCACAAGGTGTCTTCATGCGTGAAGAAGATCCAAACCTGAACTCTTTAGTAAGAATTAAATTATTGACCCAACAAGAAAATGTCTACGACGAGACCGTAATTGGTTTCCATGCGCTTGCTGCATCGGGATACGACGAAGAAATCGAAGGTTTCAAACTCTTTTCCCCAAACCCTGCCTTACCTAGCTTAGCAACAGTGCCTGATAGCGCGGAGACCTTCCCAATGAGTATCGCTATGTTACCGATACCAGAAGAAGATCTCGTCGTAGACCTACTTTTCCGTCCTGGTCAAAACACCTCACTCATCTTGAAAAACGATATGATCGATAGTTTTGATAGCAGCATGTGCTTCATTCTTGAAGATCGTGAACTAAATGTCTTCGTGCCTTTCAATGTGAATGATGAATACCCTTTCACAGTAACCCCTGAAACTACCGAAAACCGTTTTGCATTGCGTGTCTCTGCTCCTCTGCAGGTTAGCGTACTTGCTGAAACTTGTCCGGAAGCTGAAGATGGACGTGTGATTGCTCAAGGGTATGGACAAGCGCCATGGACCTATGTTTGGGAAAATGAAATGGGCACAGTAATCCGAAATGTAGAAGGCATGACAACTGCCGATTCAATGGAAGATTTGTTGCCTGGATTCTACACAGTTACAGTGAGCAATGCTAACGAGCACTGCGCTTCTTCAACCGAAGTGGTGCAAGTAACAGCTGCCGCTCCAATGGAAGTTGACTACGCTACTGAAACTTCTTTGTGTATCGACAACGCAAGCGGATCAATCACCGTTAGTCCGACTTCTGGCTACACCTGGGATGTCCAACTCCTCAACGAAAATGCTGAATTGGTATCCACACTATCGGCAATCAATGCGGATTCGACAATCACCGGACTACCAGCATCGATCTATTCATTGCAAGCGACCTCTAGTTGCGGTTATACGTTTGTTTTCAATGAGTTGAATCTGAACAATCCTGATGCAGTTGTGTCGAACTTCCATCCTTCAAGCAGCATTGTTTTGCTTTCGAACGGAGGGTCTGCATTCTTCCACAACGAATCATTGAATGCTACTAGCTACGCGTGGGATTTTGGCGATGGAACAACCGACCTTCTTTCGGTAAACCCGCAACACGTATACCAGTCTGCAGGTGATTACGTAGTGAAACTGACAGCATCTAACGATGATTGCACGCATGTTTACGAAACAACGATCCATGTAACAGGCAACGCTGCTGACCTTTCTAACGAAGACCTGGCGTTGATTACAGATCAGGAAACAGTGAGCAAGATCAACACTTCTATGACAGGCACACAGATGATGTTCACGCCTAAGATGGCGATTGACAGCAAGGTGAATGTGGTTGTTTACAATTTAGTAGGACAAGTTGTGATCGACCAGAAGTACAGCACACTGCAGGCTAACCCATACAGTATAGATCTTTCGGCTTTGTCTGTAGGATTCTACACCATGAACATTGCTTCTGAAGATGAAATCTTGTTGACTTACGAGTTCATCATAAACCAATAATCTTCATTCGTTTGAGTTAATACTCATGTTTCTAGCAGAACGAGCCCATTTCGAAAGAGGTGGGCTTGTTTATTTTGCGCGCATTGCATCAACAGGATCCATGCGAGCGGCCTGCAACGCTGGGGCAATACCAGCAATTAAGCCTGATGCTACAGCGATTATCATGGCTGTTAGAAACCTTGAAAAATAGATCCCTACAGTTAGTCCGATATCCATAGCGTTTATCAAAGCCACAATCAAAGCAATCAACCCAAAGGCCAATAGCGCTCCGAAAATACACAATGCTACAGCCTCGAATAAAAACTGCTGTAAAATGAAGTTGTTTTTGGCACCTAATGCCTTTTGAATGCCAATGATTTTCGTCCGCTCACGAACAGAAACAAACATAATATTAGCGATGCTAAAGCACCCTACAAGAATTGCAAAGATACCGATGAACCAGCCCACCAATTCCACTTGTGTGAATACCGAATCAATAAAACCAGTCAGCATATCCATTTGATTGATGCTAAAATCGTTCTCTTGTTTCGGTCTCACCTTGCGAATGGCTCTAAACTGTTGGATTATCTCATCTTTAAGCTGAGCATTGGTTGACCCTTCTTTTACTTTGACTACAATGCCAGAATCCAATTCACGGACATTCATTATCCGCTGAGCAAAGCGCGCTGGCACCATCGCCATTTTATCAAAGCCATCGGAGATGATTGATGAGCCTTCCTTGGCAAAAATACCAACAACAGTAACCTTCAGGCCTTTAAGCTTCATCTCCTTGCCAAGTGCATTCCCCTCCGGAAAAAGCATATCGGCTATGTCGGCGCCTATAATTGCCAAGTTCTTGCCCCCGTTGAACTCACCTTCCGTAAAATATCTCCCTTCGGCGATGTCTAAATTCACACATTGATTGTAATCGTTGGATATGCCAGCAATGGAAATATTGTCCATGGTGTTGTTGCGGTTCGACGCAATTCCCGCATCACCAACCTGAAAAGCAATGGCTTGTGCATTATTCAATCGGCCTTTCAAATTCTCCATGTCGCGCATCGACGGCTGGCGGCGTTGAAAATACTTCCACCATTCATATTCGCCATCGCCTTCAGGCCCCCACGGCCATTTTTGGACAAACAAGACATCATCACTGATCATGTTGAAAGTGTCTTTCAAGCTTGCCTCCATAGAATCGACCATGGTAAACACTGCTGAAATGACAAATATCCCAACCATCACACCTGTAAGCGATAGCAAAGTCCGCAGCTTATTTACAACAATTGCCGACCATGCGAACAGAAAACTTTCCTTTAAAAATCGGAGATACAACATACGTGCAAATTACATAGGATTGCTAAAGTGCCAACATCACTCGCATATGTGGATTCACCACTTGTCACATTTATAGACAAGTTGTCTGTCCATTTCAAAACCAAAAAACGTGGAAAACGCGTGACAAGTTTGCGTGTTTTCACCTTTTAAATAAGTCTTTAAAAGCCTACTTTTGCGCCCTATTTCAGCACCCAAATTAGCACCATGGAAGAAATGAAACGCATTGAAAGCGCGCTCATTTCCGTTTTTAACAAAGACGGATTAGAACCAATCGTAAAAGAGCTCATCCGACTCGGAGTAACCATTTACAGTACCGGCGGTACACAAACCGCAATAGAAGCAATGGGCGGGACTGTTGTTGCTGTTGAAGACCTCACCAGCTATCCATCCATCCTTGGAGGGCGCGTGAAAACCCTTCACCCGAAAGTTTTTGGTGGCATTTTGGGTCGTCGATCGTTGAAAGACGATATTGATCAGATGACAGAGTTCGGAATTCCTGCGATTGATTTGGTGATTGTAGATTTATATCCATTTGAGGCCACATTGGCTTCTGGCGCCAGCCACGATGAAATTATTGAGAAAATCGACATCGGCGGAATATCACTGATTCGTGCTGCGGCAAAGAATTACAACGACACCGTCATTGTTCCTTCACAATCGCAATATTTAAACCTCCTCAACCTGTTGCAAGAACAAGATGGGTATTCTCGCTTGGAAGACAGAAAAGCCTTGGCGGCAGAGGCCTTCAATGTTTCTTCGCATTACGACACCATGATTTACCGCTATTTTGCTGGTGATTCAGAAATCATGCTGAAAGAGAGCTTTTTGGGTGGTACAGCGCTGAGGTACGGCGAAAACCCGCACCAGCGCGGATACTTTTTTGGTGACTTCGACGGCATGTTTGATAAACTTCATGGCAAAGCACTTTCATTCAACAACTTGTTGGATGTTGATGCCGCTGTGCAGTTGATGAAAGAATTCGAAAGCGACGAGCCAACATTTGCAATTTTAAAGCACAACAATGCATGTGGTTTGGCAACCCGCAAAACCATGCATGAGGCATACAAAGATGCTTTGGCCGGAGACCCTGTATCTGCCTTCGGCGGAGTGCTGATTGCCAATGGCACAATTGATCAGGCAACAGCCCAAGAAATAAACGAATTGTTTTGTGAGGTAATCATCGCACCGAAATATGAAAAAGAGGCGATTGATGTCTTGATGACCAAGAAGAATCGCGTCATTCTGATTCAAAAGCACAGCCAATTGCCTCGTGTCATGGTGCGCACTGCACTGAATGGATTCTTAGCACAAGACCGCGACCTACACACAGATCAGGTAGCTGGTTTTGATGCCGTAACAAAAGAATTGGCAAACGAACGTGAACTTGAAGATTTGGTTTTCGCTAACAAACTTGTGAAGCACACCAAGTCGAACACCATCGTTTTTGCAAAAAACAAGCAATTGTTGGCCAGTGGCACAGGGCAGACATCTCGTGTTGACGCCTTGTCGCAAGCAGTACACAAAGCAAAAAGTTTCGGTTTCGATTTGAATGGAGCAGTGATGGCTTCTGACGCTTTCTTCCCTTTCCCTGACTGTGTGGAATTGGCTGGTAATGAAGGAATTCACGCGGTAGTTCAGCCTGGAGGGTCGGTAAAAGATGACTTGAGCATCACCTATTGCAACGAACACAAAATGGCGATGTACTTTACCGGATACCGTCACTTTAAGCACTAATAGAAAAAAAACGCATACGATTGCTGTAAGATTCATTCTATCTTGCTGCATTGTCTATATTTGCGCTTAAGGCTAAGCACTTACAAGGAGGACCATGGGGCTTTTTAATTTTTTCATGCAAGAGATCGCCATTGATTTGGGGACTGCAAACACAATTATCTACTACAACGACAAGGTTGTTGTGGACGAACCGTCGATTGTTGCTAAAGACAGAACGACCAATAAAACTGTTGCAATAGGCAGACAGGCGCAACAGATGCATGGGAAGACCCATGAAAATATCAAGACCATTCGTCCGCTTAAAGATGGTGTTATTGCCGACTTCCAATCGGCTGAAGACATGATCAAGGGAATGATCAAGATGATCAGCAAAGGAAGATCGTGGTTTGCACCATCACTTCGCATGGTTATTTGTATTCCTTCTGGCATTACTGAAGTTGAAAAACGTGCTGTTAAAGACAGTGCAGAGCACGCAGGAGCGAAAGAAGTTTACCTCATTCACGAGCCCATGGCTGCTGCAATCGGTATCGGTATCGATGTTGAAGAGCCGATGGGGAACATGATCATCGACATAGGTGGTGGTACCTCAGAAATCGCAGTAATCGCCTTGGGCGGTATTGTAACAGATAAAAACATCCGTGTTGCGGGAGATGAATTCACCCAAGACATTGAAGAATACATGCGCCGCCAACACAACATCCTTATTGGTGAGCGCACCGCAGAGCAAATCAAAATTGAAGTAGGGGCTGCTTTGCCAGAACTCGACAACCCACCTGCAGACTATGCTGTTCGCGGACGAGATTTGATGACAGGTATTCCAAAAGAAATTCACGTGTCGTACATTGAAATCGCACACGCACTCGATAAAAGCATCGCCAAAATTGAAGAAGCTATTCTGAGCTGTCTTGAGAATACTCCGCCAGAGCT
>JANRAA010000276.1:0-5626 GCA_030728235.1 Flavobacteriales bacterium | reverse complement strand
GATATTTTCAAAACAGGTATTTATTTGGCAGGCGGTGGAGCGTTACTTCGCGGTCTAGACAAACGAATATCGATGAAAACGCGCCTACCAGTGCACGTGGCAGATGAACCACTAAGAGCCGTGGCAAAAGGAACTGCTATTGCTTTGAAAAATATTGATAAGTTCCAATTCCTCATGAGAGAGTAATTCGGACTTAATAAAAGAATGCGCAGCCTCTGGCAACTCCTCTTTCGCTACCATGTCTTCTTCCTGTTCCTTATTTTGGAAGGGGTGAGCGTTATATTGATTGTTAAAAACAACAACTTACAACGTCGCGTCACACTGAGTGCAGCCAATGATTTTGTTGGAAACCTCTATACCAAGCGGACAGAAATTGCCGAGTACTTGAAATTGCAGTCGATCAACGAAGAGTTGGCAAAAGACAATGCTCACTTGCTATCATCAACCGCGCCCTCTTTCCTTCGCCTTACAGACTCCCTTTACCTTTTCAACGACACACTGCACTTCCGCAGGTTTGAATATACTTCAGCACGTGTGGTCAACAACTCTGTAAACCGTCCGAATAACTTTATCACCATAGATAAAGGAAGTATCAACGGCATTCGCAAAGGGATGGGTGTAATTGCCGACGGATCTATTGTAGGCATTATAAAAGATGTAGAAGAGCATTTCGCTACCATCATGCCTGTCTTAAATGTCAATTTTAGTTTGTCGGTAAAGCTATCTAAAAGCGGCGCATTCGGACAATTAAAATGGCCAACCCACGACCCGACAATTGCTACTGTAATTGAAGTGCCGAAATATGCTCGCCCCGAAATTGGTGACACCATTACCACTACAGGGTTTTCTACTTATTTCCCAGAAGACATACTTGTGGGCATTGTAGAATCGTATGAAAGTCCAGACGGCGAAAACTTCTTCGATTTGAATATTCGCCTCACCACCAAGTTTTACGAATTGAACTACGTGCAGGTGGTGAACAACTTCTTATCGAAAGAGCAGCTTGAATTAGAAGCCAGAAGGGAGGACATAGAATGACGGGTACTTGGTTCAGAATTATTCTTCGGCTTATATTCTTGATCTTGTTGCAAGGCCTGATTGTGAACCGACTTGATTTGTGGCAAGGCTACATGTTGCCTTGGGTATACATATTCGGTATTCTTATGCTGCCATTCGAAACCCCGCGATGGCTCACACTTTTTATTGCCTTCGGGACCGGATTGATGATCGACTTGTTCACCAACACGGCAGGCGTGCATACAGGAGCTTGCACATTGTTGGGATTTGTGCAGCCACTCGTGTTGCGGACATTGGCCCCACGGGAGGGTTATGAGAGTGGACAAACACCCACTATTCAAGATTTGGGAGTGGGTTGGTACGTTACGTATGCTACCACCTTGACCTTGGTGCATCACGTCTCACTATTTTTCCTCGAACTGTGGCGATTCACACCCTTTTTCACCACCTTAGGCAAAGCATTGTTAAGTGCCTTGGCTACATTGGTAATGCTTGTTTTAGGACAGTATCTCATCTTCAAACCTGACCGCAGAAGGAAATGAACTTTGGCAATCGTCGATATATTATCACCGCCATTATTCTTGCTTTCGCATTTATTTTCGCCCTTCGTCTGCTAACACTGCAGGTAGTAAGCGATTCATACAAAGCAAAAGCAGCAGAACTTACCGAGGAAAAAATTCGGATTTACCCTTCTCGCGGATTGGTTTACGATCGCAATGGAGAACTTTTAGTAGCCAACAGAGCCATTTACGACCTCATGGTTGTGCCTCGTAAAACAAAAGCATTCGACACCCTAGCGTTTGGTGAGCTAGTGAATATGACGGTTGATGAACTTCGGGTAGAATTGAAAAAAGCTCGGAAATACTCGCGTCACAAGGCTTCGGTAATTAAAAAACAAATCGACCCCGACATCTACGCCCGAATATCGGAGAAACTGCACCGCTACCCAGGCTTCTTTGCACAAGCCCGCACAGTGCGATCATACCAGAAAGGATTGGGCGCTCATGTGCTAGGAGACTATGCCGAAGCAGGACCCTCAGAAATCGAAAAAGATCACTATTACAGATCTGGAGACTACATCGGCAAGAGTGGAATCGAGATGACGTATGAGAAAGAACTGCGTGGAAAAAAAGGTGCGAAATACGTCCTGGTGGATGTCAGAAACAACGTCCAAGAAAGTCTGAGTGAAGGTAAATACGACACCAGTGCAGTAGCAGGAAAAGACTTGTATATCACCATCGACGCTGAGTTGCAAGCGTACGCCGAATTGCTGATGAGCAACAAAATGGGGAGCATTGTAGCCATTGAACCTGCAACCGGTGAAATTCTGACATTGGTAAGCGCTCCAAGTTTCGACCCAAACCTGCTGGTAGGTAGTAACCGCGGTGAAAACTTTAGAAAGCTTCAGGTAGACAGTTTAAAACCACTATACAACCGCGCCACGCAAGGATTGTATCGTCCGGGGTCGATATTCAAAATGGTGCAAAGCTTGGTCGCGTTGCAACGCGGATCGATCACCAAAGACACGCGCATTGCTTGCAATCGAGGTATCATTGGCTGTCATGGTAGTCACAGTTTCGACGACTTGGAAGGCGCCATCATCCACTCATGCAACCCGTATTTTCACCAAGTCTTCAAACGGATGATAGAACCGGGTGAGACCACCAACCGATTTAAAGACTCTCAGATTGGCATAGGGCGTTGGAACTCAGACATCAAAAAATTTGGATTTGGATCGAACTTAGGATCTGATATCCCCGGCATTAAAGAAGGCAACGTTCCCAATCAAAAGTATTACGATCGCATTTATGGTGAGCTGGGCTGGGCGTTTTCAACCATATATTCTATGTCGATTGGAGAGGGCGAATTGCTTATCAACCCTCTTCAAATGGCCAACCTTGCCGCAATAATCGCCAATAGAGGGTGGTATCATGCACCCCATGTTATCAAAAGCATTGGAGATGAAGGGAAACCCGAAAGATTCTTGGAAAAGATGAACACCGGGGTAAACGAAGAATACTTCACCACAGTCGTTAACGCGATGGAAAAAGTTGTAGCTCAAGATGGCGGCACAGCTCGCAGGGCGAGGATTGAAGGCATAACAGTGTGCGGGAAAACAGGTACTGTACAAAATGAACCGTACCCCGATCACAGCGTATTTATTGCTTTCGCACCCAAAGACAATCCGAAAATTGCGATATCTGTATATGTTGAATACAGCGTATTTGGAGGTACGTGGGCGGCGCCAATTGCCAGTTTGCTCATTGAGAAATATCTGAACGACAGCATTTCGGATCCGACGAAAGAAGAACGTATCATCGAACAATCTTTCGGCATGCCGAAGAAAAAGTAACCATGAACACAAACAGAGGCGACATACGTAGGAATCTCGATTGGCTGACCATCTTTTTGTATGGCTTTCTGGTGTTGCTGGGGTGGACTGCCATTTATAGTGCAGGGTACGATGCCGCGCACACAGGTATTTTCGACATGGAAGCTGAGCATGCCAAGCAGTTGGTATGGATAGGCATCTGTACATTGCTAGCTGTTGTGATTTTGAATATTGAAGGAGAGTTTTTCATACGATTCTCTCCCATAAGCTATCTCTTATCGCTACTGTTGCTCATTGCCGTATTGTTCATAGGAAAGAAAATTGGCGGTGCCCGATCCTGGTTCGGAGTGGGTGCCTTTAGCATTCAACCCAGTGAGTTCGCAAAAACGGCCACAGCGCTATTTTTGGCGTGGTATGTAACACGCACCGGAATCAAATTCAACGCCCTTTCAACACGATTGATAGCAGCCATCATCTTAGCTATTCCTGCTGGTTTGATCTTGCTGCAGCCAGACGCTGGAACCGTTTTGGTATTCTCAGGATTTGTGCTTGCCTTGTACCGAGAAGGACTTTCAGGCAACATTCTACTTGCCGGATTTGGAGCTGTGGTATTGGCTGTTGTAGCTATTTTGAGCGGCGCTGCAATCATCGACTATCCATTTTACGGAGAACAAAGTGGTATATGGACCATGATGATTGTGATGCTCTTGTTTGGGATTTTGGGCGTCTTTTTCGTCCGCTCATTTGTGCTTCCCCGCAAAAGAAAACGCGTCTTCCGCATCCTTGCATTCAGTCTGGTCGGGGCACTTGCATTCTCATATACCACCTATGTGGGTATTGAGCAGATTTTACAACCACACCAACGAGAGCGTATATATGTATTGTTCGGCATGGAAGTCTCGAACCCCGATGCCGACTACAACATCCGCCATGCAAAGGCAGCCATTGGTTCAGGGGGCTGGTTTGGAAAAGGCTATTTGAATGGCCCGATGACACGATACGACTTCGTTCCAGAGCAAAACACCGATTTTATTTTCTGTACCATAGGCGAAGAATGGGGACTTTTCGGAAGCTTGATAGTGGTTGCCATGTTCGTGGTACTTATCCTCCGGCTGATACATTTAGCCGAGCGGCAGCGATCTCAATTCTCGCGGGTGTATGGCTATAGTGTGGCGAGCATACTCTTCATGCACATGCTCATCAACATCGGAATGGTACTCGGTGTCGCACCCGTTATCGGCATCCCTCTCCCCTTCTTTAGTTATGGCGGGTCGAGTTTAATGGGCTTTACCATTCTTCTGTTCATCATGATACGCCTAGACGCTGAGAGATACAGCGTTTTTAGATAAAAACATCTCCTCCTGATCAGAAATATTTCCTTCTAAATTTGGAAATCCAAAAAGCGTTTCTTAATTTCGTACCACGATGAAGAATACATTCACATTTACATGTTGTTGCTGCACTACCAAAAGGTAGTCGGAAGAACGTGTATATGTTAAAAATATCACACCCTTCCGAAATTCGGGAGGGTGTTTTTTTTGGTTTAATATTTTGGTTAATGTCACATCAGGTTACTAACAAGACAGTTTTTTACAACGCAGCATGTTGTTGTTGTTGTGCTCTTCCACCAGAGAGGACTGTCTGTTAATTGCCTGAAAAATGGAATTAAAGGGTCCTTCTCTACGTGAGATAGGGCCCTTTTTTTTTGCAACAACTTTTAAAACACACATAAAAATGTCGGATCAAACCACTACCAACAGTTTACCGCGGATTGGCGATAAAGCGCCAGACTTTACTGCAGTAACCACAACCGGACAGCTCACCTTTAGTGAGTTTAACAAAGACAGCTGGGTTTTATTCTTCGCACACCCAGCAGATTTCACACCTGTATGCACCACAGAGCTCGTGGAGTTTGCAAAGAACACCGAATACTTCACCGCCAGAAACACAAAACTCATAGGCGTGAGTATCGACAGCATCCACGCACACCTTGCCTGGGTGCAGAACGTGAAGCAAAACACAGGCGTGTTGCTTGACTTCCCAATTATTGCGGATTTAGACACAGCAGTTGCGCAGAAATACGGACTTCTGCATCCAGGTGAAAGCACAACAGCAGCTGTACGCGCCGTATTTGTGATTGACCCAAAAGGAACAGTGCGTGCCATTATCTACTACCCGTTGAACGTAGGGCGAAACGTAGAAGAGATCAAGCGTTTGTTGACTGCATTGCAGACATCAGATAAGCACAGTGTTGCTTTGCCAGTGAACTGGGAGCCA